>CAPZYV010000098.1 GCA_948750805.1 uncultured Bacilli bacterium
TAGACAACTCTGTGAAAAAATCAAAAACAATGAATATAAAAGACTAGATGATAAAACCAAATTGAAATTAATAAACAAAGAAGAAATTAAAACAGAAGATTTTATAAAAAATCCAATACTTATTAAAAGTAAATATAATAAAGAAAAAATTACTGAAAAAATGTTACAGCAATTAATACTAGATGATTTGCCATCATTTTTAAAAGAACTAGGTGATGGATTTTGTTTTGTTGATAACGAATACAAAATAAAAATGGAAAATACTTGTAATTATATAGATTTACTTTTATTTAATACTAATTTTAATCATTATACGGTAGTTGAACTTAAAACAACAGAATTAAAAAAAGAGCATATTGGTCAAATACAAACTTATATGCATTATATTGATGAAAATATAAGAAAATGGCATCATGATAAAACCGTTGGTATTATTATTTGTAAGAAAAATAATAAATATGTAATGGCTTACTGCTCTGATCCCAAAATAATTTCTAAAGAGTATGAATTAACAAAATAAATTACTAAACAGCAATCTCTTCTTATTTATCTCTTTTTAATAGATAATTTGCAAACTCCATAAATAAATCTTTATTTTGAACGTTCATATTTTCAATTATGTTAATTCCATTATCAGTGTACTCTTTAACTAAGTTTTCAGTATTTTCTTTAGCACCTAACTTATCAAAAAGATTAATTATAATATTACTTTCTTCGTCAGTAACACTTGGATTACCATAATACTTACTAATTACTTCTAATTCCTCTTTGCTAGCATGATCTATAGCATACTTATAAATAATAGTTTGCTTACCTTCTTTTATGTCATTAAGAGTTTTACCCATATCCTTAACACTTGAATATAACCCCAATAAATCATCTTTGATTTGGAAGGCGATACCTAAGTTAGTTCCCATTTCTATTAATTTTTCTTTATCTTCCTCGCTTGCACCAGCTGATGCTGCGCCAATAAGAATTGGTCCAATTATCGTATACCAAGCCGTTTTGTTAACGTATATATCATATATTATTTTTTCATCCATATTTCTATGATATTCTAAAGATTTTAAAGGTAGTTCAACATCAACTATTTCACCATTAACAGTATTATGAAGTGTTTTAGAATATATCTTAATTATTTCATCTTTTAATTCTTTACTAATAGAAGCATTATTTATTATTCTATATGATATAAAAAATCCTAAATCTCCAATACAAATTCCTTTAGCAACACCAATATGACCCTCATATTTAGCATTTATTGTATCCATACCACGTCTTTTGTCAGCCTCATCAATTATATCATCATGTATTAAAATGGCAGTTTGAAATATTTCTATTGCGGCCGCTAAATCAACGTAGGAGTCATCATCTTTACCAAATAACATTTGTCCTAATTTAATCAAATATCCACGTACTCTCTTACCACCTTGAGAAAGTCTTTTTAATTCCATTAAAGATTCTTTAATAAATTCATTATCTTCATATTTTTCTATTTCTTTATCTAAAATTTCATTTATCTTATTTTTTATTTTTTCTTTACTTGTTTCAAATATGTTTTTATTCATTATTAATTATTCACTCCTGTACATAAATTATAACATATGTTATAATTAGTTTCCACTAAGAAGGGATGATTTTATGGATATGACTACATTTATAATAAGACTTACAATTTGTTTTATACTTAGTATCTTAATTGGATTAGAAAGACAGCTTAGACATAGAATGGTTGGACTTAGAACCAATGTTTTAGTTTGTATAGGTGCTTTTTTATTTGTTTACTTATCATTTGGAATAAGTGTTAGTGATCAAACTAGAATTGCCGCTCAAGTTGTTTCTGGGATTGGGTTTTTAGGTGCTGGAGTAATACTAAGAGATGGTAGTAAAATAAAAGGGCTTAATACGGCCGCTACTTTATGGTGCGTTGCAGCAATTGGAAGTTTATGTGCATCTGGTCTAGTAGTAGAAGCTACAATAGGTACTTTATTCGTTTTATTATCAAACATTATACTTAGATTAATATCTTTAATTATAATGGGCAAGATAAAAGCTAACGAAAAAGAAAAATACACAATAAGAATAAACTGTAAGAAAACTAAGGAAGAAAAAGTTAGAGCTAATTTTGCAAAAATAATAGATAAAAATGATTTAGTTTTAAATAGTTTAGAAAGAAGCGAAATAACTGAAGAGGAAATTAAGTTAAAAGCTATAATTATAACAAGAACACCAAGTAAAGTAGAAATGGTTATTAATAAGATAAGTACTGATCCTGGAGTAGTTAGTATTACTTGGGAGCATGAAAAAGAGTCTAAATCTGATAATGAAGATAGTGATGAAGGATAGAAACCAGATGTTGGTTTCTTTTTTGTTTTATGTATGCTATAATTTACTTTAAGAGGTATTGGTATGAAAAATAATAATAATTTAGATCATAGTAAAACTGAATTTTTATTTGAAAGTGATGCTGAAAAAGCTATTTTAAAAGAAGCTTCTAAACCTAGTAAAGTAAAGGTTTATAAAAAAATAGCTAGAAACTCCATTATCATATCTTGCTTACTTATTTGTGGCTTTATTATAACTTATAGTAGTCAAAGCGATAAATTATTTAAACTTAGTGCCTCTTTAATAAATAGTTCACAAAATGATAAAGAAAAGATGAATGATTCAAGTGAAAGTCTTGATATAGTTAATAATAATTATAATAAAAAATATGAAATAATAATTAACAAAGCAAATCCTATAACAGAAAGTACTTTAAAAAAATATAAACAAGTAGAAGTTATAGATAACGTTATATCAGGTATTAAGTTAGAAGAACAAACATATAAAAGTTATTTAAAACTTAAGCAAAACCTACTTGAAAGAGGTTATTATATAAACATAAGAAGTGGTTATAGATCATTTAATGAATCAGAAGAAGTATATAATTACTATAAAATTGAAAATGGTATAGATTATGCAGAAAAATACGTTGCAAAACCTGGAGTATCTGAACATAACGCTGGTCTTTCATTTGACTTTATAATTTCACAAGATAAAACTTCTTTAAAAACAAATTATCAAAGTGATGAATATAAATACCTAGAAAATGTAGCTTATCTTTATGGATTTATAATAAGGTATCCTAAAGATAAAGAAAACGTTACTGGTTATAGCTACGAACCATGGCATTTAAGATACGTTGGAGTTGAACTTGCTAAATATCTAACAAAAAATAATTTAACACTAGAAGAATATTATGAAACCAAAGAGTAAACTACCCTTTGGTTTTTTATTTTAATCCTTCATAAAGACTTTCAAAAATTTCTAAATGTCTTTTTTCATCAAGTATTATTCTATCTAACATGTTTTTTATATATTTATCTTTAATTAATCTCTTATGGTTTTCATATATTTTAATTGCTTTACTTTCTTCTCTTATATCTACTTCTAACATTTCCTTTAATCGTGTAGAATAATCTATGTTACTAGCAGTCCACATAACACAATCTCCACGCGATGCCTCACAAGTTTTATATATTGGTTCCTTACCTAGAAGTTTTATAGTTTTACCCAACATTTCCAGGTGTTTCATCTCAACAATCGCGATTTCTTCAATTATTTTAGAGAACTCTTCATTACTATCAAACGTATTAAAATGTTGATATGAATATAAAAGAGTAGCAGTTGTTTCACTTGATCTACCAGCATAATCTTCACTTAGTAAATCTGCATAATATGGATTTTTCTCTTCCACCTTAACTTCTGGATAAGGTATATCTAATCTAACTTTCATTTTATCACCAATTAATTATATTCATATTACTTACTATTCTTAACATATAGTTAATTAGATATTAAAAAATACACAAAAAACCCTAATATTACAACAAATTATTGTAATTCTAGCATTTTTTGTGTTATAATTTACTTGTTCCATTTAGGGGATTAGTTAAATGGTATAATAATGGTCTCCAAAACCACTGTTGGGAGT
>CAPZYV010000099.1 GCA_948750805.1 uncultured Bacilli bacterium
CCTATCTCAAGTAATAATTGATGCGAATAGCTTATAGCTTCACTATCCGCATCAAAGGCGAATAATTTCCCTTTTTTTATTCTTTTTAAAATTTCGCTACTATGACCGGCATATCCTAGTGTGGCATCTACATAAGTACCGTCATTTTTGATATTTAAATACTCTATTGCAATATCACGCATTACACTAAAATGTTTCATACTTCACCATTAAATAAATGTTCAGCCACATTTTCAAGTGCTTCACTATATTCAAGATTGAATTTATCCCACTCACTTTTTGACCATATTTCTAAACGGTCATTAGCGCCAATTATAACGCACTCTTTATTTAAAGAAGCATATTCTGACTGTGTAGATGTTATACTAATTCTCCCTTGCTTATCAAAATTGCAATTAGCAGCAGCAGAAAAGAAAGACCTTACAAAAACACGAGCATCTTTTTTAGTAAATGGTAGACTTGCTAACTTATCTACAATTTTTTTCCATTCTGACTCTGTATAGACATATAGACATTTCTCTAAACCACGCGTAATTACAAAGGTTTCTCCAAGTAATTCTCGGTAATTTGAAGGAATAACTAATCTATTTTTGTCATCAATATTATGATGATACTCGCCCATGAACATCTTTATCCCCCACTTTCTACCACAATGTACCACTGCTTACCATTATCTTATCAAATATAAGTAAGCTTGTAAAGTTTTAAGTGTTCGCTTTTTAAAAATATTTACTTTTTTACATAATATTTACAAATAAAAAATAGCCTTAATAGACTGTACTCATGGAATATCTTACCCAGGAAGAGTTAAATTAATCTCCTGAATAGAAGCTAATCTCATAAGTTCTCGTAACTCATATTATCAGCAATACCAACATCATTTAAAAAGCTTCTAATTTAGTAGCTCCTGTTTTCTTATTGATTTCAAAAGATTGCTTAGCTAAAGAATAAATAACAAGTAAATCTTGTTTATAACCAGTATATCGGCAATCAAAATATAACTTAATCCAAAAGAAAAAGAGGTTTATCCTCTTTAATAATAAAGTATTCCACCTAGAATTATTGCGAGTAATATGTATAGCACTATGATTAAGAATGCACCATTTTGTAAGAATCCTCCACAACAATTGTTAGTTTGTACTTTGTCTTTACAACATCCCATGGGACACCTCCTATTATATTTTTAAAAGACTAAATGAATGCTCCTACTATGATGATTAGTAAGATAAATAGCACTAAAATCATGGCAGCACTGAAGCCATTTCCACATCCGCAGTTATTCATAAATCATTCCTCCTTTTTTTGTCTTTTCACTTATATATTACGTAAAATTTTATAAATGGTGCTGGGCAACTGTAAAATAGATAATTTTTTTAAAACTCTTGTAAAAAGATATTCTAACTGCTATAATTGTTATTGGAGGATATATATGAAGAAAAAAATATTTTTACTTGGGGCTTGTTCCCTATTATTATGTGGATGTGGTAAAATACCAACTCTATCTAATGGCGATGAAGCAGTAGTAACTTTTAAAGATGGTGCTATAAGTGCTAATGATTTTTACAAGGAGATTAAAGATAGCTATGGACTTAATACTTTAATAAGTATGATAGATAAATACATATTTGAGCGTGAATTTGATGACAAAGTAAGCGAAGCTAAAAAGTATGCTGAAACATATGTTAAACAAATGCGTACAAACTTTGATAAAGAAGAAGATTTTCTTCAAACATTAAGTGTTTATGGTTATCAAACTGTTGAGGCTTTTCAAAATTCTTTATACATTAGTTACTTACAAAACGAAGCTATTAAAACTTATGTAACTGATAAAATCACTGAGGATGAACTTAAAGAATACTATGAAAAGAGCGTTTATCCTAATATGACAATTTCGCACATTTTAATTACTCCAAATGTAACTGATAAAATGAGTGATGAAGAAAAGAAAAAAGAAGAAAATAAAGCTAAAGAAGAAATTAATAAAATCATTGGAGAATTAAATAAAGCTAAGAAAAATAAAGAAAATATTAATGATGTTTTTACTAAACTTGCTAAAGAATACTCTAAAGATGATTCTACTAAAAATAAAGGTGGAGATTTAGGCGAAATTAATATCGATTCTTTAAATTCTAAATATGATGAATTAGTAAAAGCTGCTTACAAACTAAAAGATGGTGAATACTCAACTGAACTTATTACTACTGAATCTGGATATCATGTAATATTAAAAACTAAAACTGGTACTAAAAAAAGTTACGACGATTCTTTATCTAATATGAAAGAAAAAATTACTACTGAAAAACTTAGCAATGATAAATCTTTATCTGTTGAAGCAATTAAACATTATCGCGAAAAATATGAAATGAATATCACCGATAGTGAAGTTAAATCACAATATGGTAGATATATGAATAATTTAATAAATCAAAACAAGTAAAAAATAAACTGCAATACTTATTGCAGTTTTAATATGTTATATTTTACGAGCTCTAATTAAAGGCTCTTCTAAATTAATTGATTCATCTTTTAATTTTCGGTTACTATTCATTTCTATTACGCTAGCTCCTAGTCTTTGAAAATTGAAATTTACCGCTAATTGTTCAATTAAGCACGTATATATGTAACCACCTTTAAATTGTAAAGTCATTTTCAAAACTTGAAATATTTGATTACTAGTTCCTTCATCATCAATTAAAGCAGGAATAAATATTGAAGGAATACTATTACGAAAATTATAGAACATTTGATGACTATGACCTTTCAACCAAAAAGTATTTATCTTTTTAAGATTATCTTGACTAGTGCCATTACCAAGTTTATGAAATACTCCAAAAGAATCATTTTTAATATTTATAATGCCACTTCCATATCCAATAGGAATTATATCATGGCGTCTTTCATGTAAAATAGTCGCTAAATCTTGACCAGTTCTTCTATATAAATCCCAATCATGATTTCCTAAACAAGTATATGTAAGAATACTTGAATCGCATGGATAATCATTAACAATATGATTTATTTGTTCATTTTGCTCTAATAATAAATTATCTGCTTTAGCATAAGGATTCATAAAGCTATCAGCTAAATCTCCACCATGAATAATCGTATGGATTCCTTCTTTAGCACAGTAATCAAAACATGAATAAACTAAATCAAGTCGTTCCCTACTCCCAAAAATAGTATATTTACCAGTTCTTCCCATATGTAAATCAGAATATAATAACGCTACAAAATTATCTTCATCACTAGAAGTTATAATATTTGTATCCTGATTATATGCTACACTTTTATCAGTAGGAATATAAATAATATCCCCACTACTATAGTATTTTCTAGCAAAATTGTAACCTTTCTTCCTTAAAGAAAATAAAATTTCCCATAAAGTTGAAGGTGTAATGCCTAAAATTTTAGTCATATCTCTAAAAGGACAACCTTTATTTATCAAATCAATAACTTTTAACTCTATATCTGCCATAAAACCACCCCTGCCTAAATATTTTAATCAAGATAAGAGTCAATGTCAATATTTGAGTATCCCTTTTGATATAAATAAGTTTTTATTTTTAATTTAGTCGTATTTAAATCATATTTATTTATATACTTTTTATATAATTTATTTATAATTTTTTCTATTTCTATTATATTTTCATCTAATTCTAAATCATTTATAATATCTATTATATTTTCTTTATTAAAACCCTTATTTATTAACTCTATTAAGGTCCTTTTTTTAAATTCATTTACACTTTTTTTATTTACTTTAGCCTTTTTATTTATATATTTTTTAATTTTTTCTAAATAAATATTTTTATCAACTTTATCTAATAATGGTAAAATTTCATTAGTATTAAAACCTAATTTTATTAAATCATTTAATATTTTTCTCTCTCCTACTAAATAGAGAATTAACATATCATGAATATAAGCATTAATATATACTTAATGAT
>CAPZYV010000100.1 GCA_948750805.1 uncultured Bacilli bacterium
ATAATATTAATAAAAATTTTGAAGCTGAACTTAAAATTGATTATTAAAAAATTTTGAAAAGTATATTGCTAAGATATGCTTTTTCTTTTGTAAAGTAAAACACTATCATATTGCTTTTGAAAAACATAATATGATATACTTTAATTATAATAAGGAGGATTATATGGAAATAACTTTTAAAAGTATGGATTTAAATGATTTAGAAAACACTATTAAATTATGTAATGAATGTTTTGGAGAAAATACTGATATTGAGTATGCTAAAAAAGTTTATTTAGAAACTAGAAATGACCCTAATAATGTTTATATTAATGGTGTATATAATGGAGAGGTAATAGCACATGCTAAAATGACTATTATAAGAACAATATATAAACCAATGGCTACATATGCTATATTAAATCATGTCTGTGTTAAACCAGAATACCGTCGTCATCACTTAGCAACTTATATGCTTGATGTATTATTTAAAATTGCTAAAGATAACAATTGTGCTGTAATTGAATTATGGAGTAAAAATCATCGTATTCCAGCTCACTCTTGTTATAAAAAGTATGGGTTTGAACTAGTTGAAGCAGGATTCTTCTCTAAAGAGGTGAAGTGAATTTGAAAATAGATGGAATATACATTGGATGTTGGTTTCAAAGAACAACTTTACAGTTAAGTGAAGTTTATGATTTTTTAAAATATAATAAATCAGAATTATCATTAAACAAGAAAAAGCTTACAGAACATTGGACTAATCTTCGAATAAATAAAGATATTGGAACTACTTATCAAATTGATGGTTTAGAATATTTAACCTATACGACTACTGATGGTATTGTCATTAAAATATTTGAAGATGGTCTTATTACTTTAAATAAAAGTGATATTATGGACCTTACCATGTTTAAAGATATAGACACTTTATCTCAATATTATGAAAATAATTTAAGCCCAGCAATAAGTTATATTTTCAGTTTAGGAGCACCTATTCCTAAAGAGCTTGCAAATATCAAAACTGTATTTCCATATTTTATTGTTTTAAATAATGCTAAAAGTAGAGATATAGATACTTTAATAGCTAAAACTGAGAATCAAAAATATTTTGAATATACTAATGATTTATATGAAGTACATCGTGGTGACAAATATTATTTTATTAATTGCAAAAATAAAAATGCTAAAGTTGAAAGATACATTGAAGAACAAATATTTATTAGAGAGTTTAAAGGTCAACTCCACCGTTACTTAAATCTTCATCGCATAATTTGGGAAAAAATAGATGCTGTAAAAGAGCATGCAGTTATAAGTGGTAAACAAATTGTCGAATGTAATACTAAAATAGAAGGTTATGCTAAAACTGTAAACTTAATTGATGGACGTATTAATCAAATGAGTACTTATATTAAAACTAGAGAAAAGCTTGCTAAAAGTGATGATAAATTAGCAGAAGCTCTGGATTTAATTGGCTATCGTTATGAAACATTGAGTAATACTTTAAGTTATGTTAAAGATTTATGGAAAATGACTAAGAATTATGTGGATTCAGCTTCTAAATTATTTAATTCTTTAAAAAATGATGTTACTGATAAGTCAATTAGTAATCTAACTATTGTTACATCTATGGGAGTTGGAGCTTCTCTAATTGATTTATTTACTGAGTCAGAGCCTTCATTCAGTTCATTTGGCGTATTATACTTCTTTATCTTAGCTTTAATTGGTTATTCAGTTAATAAAATAATGCAAATTATATCAAATAACCGTAAATATGAAATAAATGATATTGAATACGATAAGAATATAAAATAGTTTATGAAGAAGTTATTTAATAATAAAAATAATGCTATATTAATCTTTTTAGCTTTATTTGGTTTTTCTATCGGTTTATTTGATAATTATAGAGAATTATGGATGAGTTCTAATAATATGGATTCAGTTACTATTAGTCATATAATTAGTGTATCTTATATTGTAACAGTTTTAGTATTATTTTATTTTACAATTAGGGTAAGTACCCAAAAACTTAAAAATGGTATAGTAATATCTTTAATAATAAAATTAATTACGAGTACTATTTTAATATGCTTAAATGGTACCAATAATTTATTTTTTATAAAGTTATTAATGTTCTTTGATATAGCTTTTTCGCAAGTGATAATTTCGAGTGTCTATCCATTAATGATGAGTATTGCAAAAAATGATATTATATATACTAAAAAAGAAGTTGTTACGAATATTGCTAGTAAATTAGGATTTTTACTTGTATCAATAATTCTAGGTAAAACAATTTTTGGCACGGTTATTGATTACAATATCTGTTTATTGTTATCAACTATATTAGTATTCTTATCTTTCTTAATTTTAAGTAATTTAGAGTTAAATAGTGAAAATAAAAAAGATTATATAGATTTAAGTGAAGCAATAAATTATTTTAATAAAAATAAAGTTTTAATTTTATATTTAATTACGTGTTTAGTAGGTGGAGTTATATGGAGTTCAGTTATTGGTATGCCAATGCTTACTTTAACTAAAAATATAGGATTTAAACCAAGCGAAGCTAGTTTCTTTATTCTAAGTATGGGTATATTATCAAATGTTTTATCAATATTAGTTTTAAAATATTTTCGTCACAAAAATGACCATATTAATTTGATTTTCAAATTTGGTCTTAGACTAACATTATATTTATTAGTTATTATATTTAATAGTAAAACGATTTTAATTATCGCATTTATTTATTTGTTAATAACCGATGCTATGTATAGTTTCATTTTTGATAGTCATTTTATAAATAGTGTCAAAGAAGAATATTCTCTTTTAATAACAGTTTTAAAATATTGTGCTTCTTTAATAGGTAATTCTATTGGTGTATTTATATGTGGATTATTATTTAATTTAGATATTCAATATCTAACCATACCAGCTTTAATTATAGGAATCATTCATTATATTATGTGTACAATATTAATTAATAAAAAAAATTATAGTCTTAATCGATTATAATTTTTTAAATGTTTAAAAAGTTGCGTATTTCTTCTGGTTTTATTTTAATTTTTACATCTCTTCTAATACACTCTAAAGTATTACCAACACACCAATCAGCACTAAAGCCAAAAGTATTACATATGTCTTTTAAATCAGCACTAGAGATACTCATTTTTCCACTTTCGTAATAGCTAATACTACTAGGTTTAGTTTTAATTTTTAGAGCAAATTCTCTTTGATTTAATCCTTCTATTATTCTAATAATCCTAATATTTCTTCCTAAATATTTTAAATCAAGACTTTCTCTAAATTCATAATCATCTTTATTAAAATCATTAATTAAACCTAAAATATAATCTATCGGAACTTTAAAGAAATAAGATAATTTTACTAATTTTCTTAAAGAAATATTAGCATAACCATTTTCCCAACTATTAATAACACTTCGAGATACTCCAAGCTTTTTAGCAAGTTCTAATTGACTTAAGCCCTTTAAATCTCTTAAAAACTTAATTCTTATTTCAATAATAGTTAAATTTTTATCCATAATAAACACTCTCTTTTAAAATAATTATCAATATTATGATTTTATATTGCAATTAAAAGATATTGTGGAATAACAAATGATTAAAATCATCATGTTTATCTTGAAAAATTATCAATAATATTGTATATTAAAAATATAAGATAAAAATATCATAGATAATAAGATGTTTTGATATGTTTTGTCGAATATAATGAAATAAAAAATAGAAGTAGTAAAATAATAAAATAGGAGAAAATAAATATGGAGATAGAAACATTAAAGAAAAGTCATAAAAAAGAAATAATTATAGGAATAAGTTTATTTATAATACTGGCAATAGTATTAATAG
>CAPZYV010000101.1 GCA_948750805.1 uncultured Bacilli bacterium
ATCAAGCATGCTAGTTACCGAATGCAAATAACCACCAGTATTACCTCTAACATCTATAACTAATCCAGAAATATTTTCTTTTTCTAAATCTTCAATATGTGTTCTAAACTGATCATATGTGTTATTCGCAAATGTATTTATTAAAACATAACCTATTTTCTTTCCGTTTTTATTATATATCTTTGATTCTACTGATTCTATTATTACAACTCTTTTTTCAACTTCGAATTCTAAAGTTTCACCATTTCTATTTATTTTTATATTAGCAGTCTTTTTATTAACATCTTTAATAAGTGCTACGACCTCAGTTGTACTCATACCTTTTGTACTTTTATTATTTACTTCTAATATTATATCATTGAACTTCAATCCAGCTTCTGCTGCAGGAGAATTTTTGAATACCGAAAATACTATTACATTGCCGTTCGAATCAAGCGATATTTCAGCTCCTATTCCTTCATAAGAACCATTCATTTGCTCATTAAAACTATCGGTTTCACTTTTATTGAAATAACTTGTATGCGGGTCATTAAGAGAACCTAACATTCCATTTATTGCACCCTCAATTAAAGTTTTGTTATTAATATCTATATAATAAGAACTATTAATTAAGTTATAAACTTCTTCAAACTCTTCTAAAGATGAATCATTACTTGATAATTTGTTTTTATTATAATTTTTATTACTAGATACATCATGCATCACTACAACGGTTAAAAATACTGAAACTATCATTATTAAAACTGCAAATAAGATTAGTTCATATACTTTAAAATCTGTTTTCTTATTTAAAAACCCATTTATGGAACTATCATTTTTCTTTTTAGAAAAGTCCGTATCTACATCTAATTCTACTTTGATATAGTTATCGTCTTTTGAAGACTTGTTATCTAGTTCTAATTCCGATTCGATAACTACGTTTTGTTTAGATTCTTTTTCTTTTTTGTTGTTCTTTTTTATTTTTAAATCTTTTTTTTCACTATTATTATCTAAATGTTTCATTTTAACCTCCGCATAATAAAAGTATAGCACAATTAAAAGGAAAAAAGTAACAAAAGTTACTTTAGTGCATTTATGATTTGTTCCTCATCGGTAATATAAGATCTAATTGACCCAGAAGATATGGTTAAAAGGGCAGTATCTTTAACTTGTAATTCCTTACTATTAGTTGCGTTATTGTTATCACTTTCTCCAATAATGTATTTGTTTATGGTTTCATTTAAGTTTACTTTATATAATTTTTCGCTTACATTATTATAATTTTTGATAGCTGCTTTTAAATTATCGCTTGCTGAATCTTCCTTAAATAATATAACCATGTAAGTATCTTCACTTTGATTAAATACTTTTCCAGCAATTATCATGTTATCATATGCACTTTGTGGATCAGTATTTGCACCAGTTTCTTTTACGTCGTTTTTATTTTCTTTATCTTTTTTATTACCTATTTCACCGGTTAAAAATATTGCCGTTGTAAGATAAACTATTACACTTATTAAAATTACACAAATTGCTATTACTATCCCATTTTTTATTTCATTTTTCATTTTTATCACCTTTTTAATTTTATCATAAAAGGGCGATAATTAAAACACTATTTGCTTATAGGCATTGCCGATATTGATTTAGCAACATTTACTAATTCTGACCCTGATATGTCACTTGAAACTAAATAGTATTCAACTCCATCACTAACGAAGCTTACTGATTGTTCTCCAATTATTGCAACAGTATCTCTAAATATATCTAAATCTCCACTAGTAGGTATTACGGCAAGTTCATCTTCTTTTGATACAGCTTGTTCAACAAGCATAAAGGAACTATCTCCTGCAAATGTTAATATTATTCTTGAACCTTCATCTAATTCCACGGTTTTTTCAGCTTCCAGATATGTTCCAGATGGTAAATACATTGGATAAATTGCATCTTCTAATTCCTTTGATTCTTTTTGTGTTTGTTCATTTTCTTCTTCGGTTTCATTTGAATCATTCCAAGCTTCCATATTTTCTTCTAATACGAAATAATTTTCTTTGAATTTTGCCTTCATGTCAGTTTCTTTAAACACTACTTTTATTTGAGCATTTTCTTCATCATCATAAACGGTTACTTTTTTAATGTTTAAATTTTTATCAACAATAACTTCTTGATGAGTTAAATTAACATTATTTTTATAGTTTACTGTACTTGTAAATACATAATTACTTCCCTTTTTAGTCATTTTTAGCTTAGCGTCATTTTTCATATCATTTATAACTGATTGCAATAAATAACTTTGAGAATTATTATATGGCCACTTGCTTTGGAATTTAAAACTTTTGTTTAAAGTAGGAGTTAAGACATAAACACCATCATCATTTTTTAAAATAATTTGTTCATGATTATTTGTTTTATTTCTAAGTGATACTCTATAATAATCTTTTTTCATATAAGATACAGTAACATCATACATATAAGAATCTTCATTATTTATTAATTCCATTTCAGCTTCTAATTTATACCCAGAAGTTTTATTTAATTTATCAGATAGTTTATCGACAATCGTTTTTTCAGTTTCCTTTCCACATCCAGTTAAACATATAGCACAAAAAAATGCTAAAAAAGTATACAAAATTTTTTTCATTAATTCACCTCTTTTTATTTTCAATTAATTATATGGAAAAAAAATACTAATATTCACGTATAAAAATACTTTTTTTGATTATCATATAAGTATAAAAGGAGGAAATTATGAAAACATTACAAATTATAGCCTTAACAGTAATGATCATTGGTGCATTAAACTGGGGATTAATCGGATTATTCAACTTTGACCTTGTTGCAACAATTTTCGGTGGAACTGTAGCTTTAGGTTCTAAAATAGTTTATATATTAGTTGGTATTTGTGGATTAATTGGTATTAAGACACTAGTAGAACTAATTAATGAAGTTAAATAAAAATAGTTTTCATTAATTTGAAAACTATTCTTTTTAATATTTAACATCCACTAAGGTTAGACCTTCGGCAGGCGCACAAAGATAGGCAGACTTTCTGTCTTTTTTTTCTAATAAGGAAGAGACTATATCCGGTTTTATCTTTTCCTCTCCTATTTTTATTAGTGTTCCAACCATGTTTCTTACTTGGTATTTTAAAAAACCTTTACCTTCAAAAGTAATAGTTATAATACCATCTTCTTCTGTTACTTTAGCATCATAGATTTCTCTTACCTTATTTTCCTTTTTACATTCACCAGAAGTAAACGTAGTAAAATCATGAACACCAACAAAATATTTAATAGCTTCTTTCATTACCTCTATATTTAAAGGTTTACCATATTGATACACGTGGGTACGAAGTAAGGGATTATATATTCCAGTATTTATCTTGTATTCATACGTTTTTGATTTAACCATGTATCTTGCATGAAAGTCATTAGAGACTTCTTTCGCATCATTAACATATATATCATTTGGTAAATAGCTATTTAATGCTCCTTTTAATTTATATGGGGTTATTTCTTTATCAAAATCAAAGTGTGCTTTTTGATGCAAGGCATTAACTAAAGCATCGGTTCTGCCTGATGAATGTATGATAACTATCTTACCACCATTAATATTAGTTAAAATATTTTCTATTTCCTCTTGCACGGTTCTTTTAAGTGGTTGTTTTTGATAACCATGAAATTTATCACCAGAATATGAAAAATCAATTAAAAATCTCATCTTAACACCATCCTAACCATATTACAATATATATTAATATAATAGGTAAGAAAACTAACACTTTATCAAAGCTAGTAATCTTGTTTTCATGATAATTAGTTCTTATCTTATTTCCATAAAATCTTAACTTCATGGTTT
>CAPZYV010000102.1 GCA_948750805.1 uncultured Bacilli bacterium
GTGTGTATGTTATATATTAACTTATCACTTCTCCTTTCATGTTTATAAGTATACTTTAAATTTGTGAACTTTCTGTGAAGAAGGAGTGAAAGAAAAACGATTTTACACTATCTTTTAATTTTAAAATAAAATATTGAACCTTTTTTTAAAATACTTTTAACTCCATAATCAAATTTGTGTTGTTGTAAGATTTCTTTAACTATCGAAAGCCCAATTCCTGTAGATACAACATTTCTTTGATGTTTTTTATCATTTTTATAATATTTATCCCATATATATGGAATCTCTTCTTTTTTAATACCATTACCTGTATCTTCAATTTCTACTATATATTCTTTTTTTGTAACTTTTACTCTAATAAATACTTTTTTATTATTACCGGTATAATTAATAGCATTATTAATTAAATTATAAATTACTTGCATCATTTTATTTCTATCAGCTTCTACTATAACAGTTTGCGGAAGCTCCATAATAAAATGATAATCTTCTGTAGTCTTTAATATATCATAACGTTGCATAACTTCTTTAATTAACTCACATAAATCAAATTTTTCTTTATTAATTTTATCCGCAGAAGCTTGCATTTTTGATAAATCTAAAATATCATTTACTAATATATTTAATCTTTCTGTTTCTTCAATTATAACATTTAAATCTTTATCCATTTTCTCTTTATCTTTATATGAAATATCTCTAACACATTCAGCATAAGCTCTTATCATTGTAAGTGGCGTTTTAAGGTCATGCGAAACATTAGCCATTAAATCACGTCTTAACTCATCTATTCTTGATAAATCTCGTCCTACATGATTTAAAGTATTAGCTAACTCATCTATTTCTAAAACATCGCTTCTATCAAAATGAATATTATAGTTTCCTTCTCCCAGTTCTTTAGCTTTCTTTGTTATTTTCGTAATTGGATTAGTAATTTTTTGTGATAAAAAGTATGAAATAAAACAAGCCAACACAATTACAATTATTGTTATATAAACAACTTGACTTTTTAAAACAATATTTGCTCCATCTAAATCTTCTAATGGCGAATACAAAAATATATAGCCTTTATCGACTTTTATCCCCGATAATATCGCTTTAGTATCTGTCTTTCTATTAAACAATTTTATATGTTCAATATCTTTGTTAGTATCTTTAATATTACTAACAATTTCTCCAATTTGAGCATTATCATTAAGACCACATCCAACCATTAACGTATTATAAGAAATAGTTGTATTATTAAACATATATTTGGCACAAACACTATTATCATAAACAATACTTTCTAATTCTTTTATCAATAATTCTGAATCATAATCTTTAATTGTTTTAGCAATATTCTTTATTTTACGCTCCTGATATCTTTCATAAGAGTGCTTTAAAATAATACTTTGAGAAAAAATTAAAAAAAGTAATATTGTTATACTAAAAAAAACTAAATAGATTAATGTTTTAAAATTAATACTACTAGCCTCAATTTTTAACTTCAAACTTATACCCCATTCCTCTAACAGTTTTAATTACATCTCTATACTTACCTAAATTATTTCGTAAAGTTTTTATATGCGTATCAACTGTTCTATCATCACCATAAAAATCATAACCCCAAATATTTGCTAAAATACTTTCTCTTGATAAAGCAATATTTTTATTTTGCATTAAATATTTAAGCAAATCATATTCTTTAGGTGTTAATATAACTTCTTTATCATCAATTGTAACTTCATGAGCAAGTATATTTAATACTAAAGTTTCATATTGTAATACTTCAGTTTCATTCTGAGTTCTTTTTAAAACAGCTTTAATTCTAGCAACTAATTCTTTTGGCGAAAAAGGTTTCGTAACATAATCATCTATGCCAATATCAAAACCAATTAATTTATCAAATTCTTCACTACGAGCTGAAAGTACAATAAAAGGAATATCTTTTAACTTTTTTATTTCTTTAATAGCTTGATAACCGTCCATTTTTGGCATCATTATATCCATTACTACTAAATCTATATCATTATTTTTAACTAAATCTACTGCTTCTGTTCCATTTTCTGCTTCTAACACTTCATAATTTTCTAACATTAAATATTCTTTAATTACTTCTCTAATTAATGCTTCATCATCACAAATTAATAACTTCAAAATAAATCACCACCACTTATATTATAACAGAATTGTGAAAATTACATGAAAAAAAAGCATTTCTGCTTTAATAAACTGGATTACAAGTATATCCTTTATCAGTATAAAAAGCTTTTAATCCTCCAAAATCGAGAGGTATCTCAGCATTTGCTTCTTTATTCAAATCTTCATAAGTTAAATCTTTAGCTAAAACTAAAGTATTATCTGTATCTTTAAACTCAGCTCTACCTGTAATACCTTTATATGTTACTTCAAGTTTACCTGTAGATTCTGTTTTTAATTTTTGGTATTCCTCAGCAGTTAATTTAAAAGTATAAGTTCTTGTATTAAATTTATTAAATACATTGTTTACAATACCAAGTTTATTTGCTTCCATAAGACTATCATTACCTTTAGTACAAACTAAATATAATTCGGCTGTATTAGAAGTAACTACTAAACTGCCTGTTACTTCAATTTCATTATTAGCTTCATCTTTAACTTTGATAGGAACCTCATAAGTACCTGCATTAGCTAAATTTTTCTTTAACTCATCTTCTTTTACAAATTCATATGAACAAGCTGTATTATCTTTACACTCTGCTATAAAGTCTTCTGCTTTTACTTCACTATTTAAACTAACATTAACATTCTTTAAAGTTACTTCTGGTTTTATTGTATCAACTATTTTAGCAGTTCCTCTATATACAGTTCCTTCACATGCTATGGAGAAAGGATATTCTTTATTCAAAATTTTTGTATCTGTTATTTCCGTAATATTTAATGAACAATCATTACTATCTATATTATTAAATGTCGCATAATCAGTTATTAAACTAGAAACACTTGAACCAACTTCAATCTTTATTTTTTTAAGCACTACAGGAGCCACTTTGTTATTAGATATATGTAAGAACACATAAACTCCAACCCCAACCGCAGCCATTGCTACTAAAATAATTAAAACAAATATTCCTTTATTAAGACCTTTATTTTTCTTAGAATCTTTATTTTGTGGAACAGTCTGAGCAGGAATGTCAGGAATTGGTGGTACAGTTCCAATATCATTAAATACTGGTACTGAACTTATATTATTTATAGTATCTGGTATATCATAAGGAAGAGGTTCAACAGGTGCTACAGTTGTTTCATTTTCTAATGGAGCATTTGAAATTGGTGCAACTGGTGTTACAGGTACACTATAATTAGTATCTGCTATTGGAGGCACAGTCCCTATATTATTATTTGGAATAGCACTAAACATATCGTTGTTTGTAGATGTCGTAACAGGAGTTTCAGTAACTATCTCAGTAACTGGTGCTACTGGAGCAACAGGACTAACAGGAGTACTTGAAACTGGAGTAGTAGGTACTTCTGGCATAACTGGAGTACTATTAATACTAGCAACATCATTAGGATTTGGACTAATTGGTGTTGGAATATCTGCATTTTCAATTGGTGCTACTGGAGCAACAGGTTCTATTGGATTAGTATTAAAATTATTACTATTATCAACACTTCCAAGTGAAATAGCATTTAAATCATTATTATTTTCACTGTTCATATTATACAGCCCCTTTATTATACCTTAATTATAACTTAAAGATGCATAAATTGCAATCAAAATATACATAAGTGATTAATAAATAATTTTAAGTTCAGCTTCAAAATTTTTATTAATATTATGTGTTTGATTACTTCCT
>CAPZYV010000103.1:0-1215 GCA_948750805.1 uncultured Bacilli bacterium
ATCCGTTGCAGTAAGCAACCCTATTTTTTCATTTTCTTTTATTATAGAACATTCTTTTTCCTTACTATAATTTTCGGTTTCCTTATTAAAAGGATCAGTTTTTTCGTATTTACCAACACACAAATTTTTAGATACTATTTTTGCTTTGCTATCATTATTAAAATTACTTTCATAATATTCATTTAATACTTTTCGAATATTAGTATGTAAGTAGTCCGTTGTAATTCCAACTGATGCTTTTTTTTCTGAATTGTAAGCTTTATCCCACGAATATGAATCTTCTGTGTATTTTGCCAAAACAAGCTTTATATCTCCCTCGCTGTCTACCTTAACTATTCTCCATAACTGATTATTAAATGATACGTAGTTATCAACGTCATCACCACGGTATACTAATTCGTTATTAATCGTATAAACACCATTACCATATTCATCTAATTTAACATCTTTTACTATATCTTTTAAATACTTAGGTTCATAATTTCCTTTACAAGTTAAAAATGGTAAATATGAATATTCCTCTCCTACTTTAGTTACTTCTACGTAGCCAGAACATGTATTAGATTTATCACTAGGATCTACTACTTCATTTATTAGTTCTGCTTCAACTAATGTACCAATAGTAACTTTAACAGTACCGTTTTCTTCTTTAGGTAATCTATCTTTTCTATTAGCATAATATTCTTTAGCAGCGCTTACCATTTTATTTTCTATGGCTTCATAACTGCTACCACCATTAGAACATGAACCTATTATAATTAATAGTATAAATATTATTACTGTTCCTCCTAAGAAGTAATACGACTTATCTTTAATAAAATCCATTATATTTTTCATATATACACCTCTTTACTAGTTAAATTATACCTTATTTTACCACAAAAAGTAAACTATTATGAATTTTATTGTGTAAATTAATAATACAGTAAAACTTTTTTATTGTTTATAGCATTTAAAAAAGTCTAGAAATATTAATCCAATCATTGTATTATATAAAAAAATCTCCTCATAAAGAGAAGCTTTTTATCATAGTATTGATCTGGACCATATATGACGACGGACTGCGTCAATGCTGGATATTAACGTCCACCAGCGTGGATTATTACCGATCAGCAAGCAATAACAGCATAACCTGTCAATTAAATTATATAATCAATCACTAAAGAAAATCAATATTTTTTTATATTAAATAAAACAAGTATTGTACATAACGCT
>CAPZYV010000103.1:1315-3815 GCA_948750805.1 uncultured Bacilli bacterium
AGTGAACGCTAGTGAACGCTAGTGAACGCTAGTGAACGCTAGTGAACGCTAGTGAACGCTAGTGAGGTTTTATGATATATTTACCATGTTTATCAGATTTATGTGTTCCCGTCCAAACAATTAGATTAAGACTAATTAATCTATTTAATAATTTTACTGAAGTTGTTTTTTTTCTTTCTATTAATTTCGCAACTTCTTCTGATGTTACTTCTCCTTTATCATAAATAGCCTGCATAACTTTTTGTTCTAAATAATTAAGATCACTCCATATTTTATTAATATCATTATTTTTCATCATTGTTTCTTTTCTTCTTTTACTTCTCATAACAATATTATTATCCAAAACAAGTAACACAGAGTGTTGATCTGGTTCTGAATAAATAGGATCTTTTAAATAAAATTCTCTCATTTCTCTATAAATTCTTTTTACACCCTCGTTTAATTCTCTAACAATTCCAAATTCATGTAATACTCTTGCTATTTGCGGATTTCTTGAATATCTTTTTGTAGTCATTGTATCAATTGTTACAAAACCACCCAATTTCCCAGGACTAGCTATTTCTAATCTATCATCATATAATTTTACAGTAATATGTTCGCCATTATTAGAGTAGTCCCTATGTGTCACTGCATTTACTAATCCTTCATACCATGCAAATTCTGGATATTCTGGTATTGTTTTAAATATACCGTTTGGAGTCAAATGAGTAAATTCTCTTAATTGTGAATTAATAAAATCCTTAGCTTCTTGCAATGTTCTATATAAACATTTATCAAAGGTTTTATCCTTTACAATATTCATATCCATACCAACTTGAAAATCAACACCCTCAAATTTCAATACTCGTACTCTCGCTCCTGGTAAATAAATAGATGGATTTTTCCCAAACAAAAGCATGCCTGCTTTAGTAAGATTTAATTCACCATTATTGTTAACTAAAAAACCTCTCGCTCTAAGAACTTGTTCAGTAGGGATATCCGTAGCTTCTATATTTTCCTTGTAAATATTAATTATATCCAAATCTAAGTCCTCTAAACCAGTTCCAGCTAGTACTTCCGATTCAAAATTTCTCTCTCTTCTTTCATATTCCAAACTTCTAATTTGGCTAGCAGAAAGCTTTATAGATGAATCACCTTGCCTAAGATATACTTCATCCTTATTATTTCTAACAATATAATCTAAAGCAGAATCTATATGAAATAATAAAATATTATCATCCTCATTTTTATTATTTCTTATTTTAATTAATTCGGTTCTATAAATTGGTGTTGGATTCAAATAATTACTGACTATTTTTTGGCAGTCATTAAGCTTGTCTATTCCATACTTATTAAATCCTTCTATCACACCATCATCAGTTATACCTACAGCTATAATTCCACCATTAGCGTTGGCAAATGATGCTATTTCGTTTGCTAATTCTTGTAATCCTATCTTTGCTCTTTTCTTATCAAAATACAAATTCTCTTTTGTATCTTTCAAATATTCAATATTTAAACTCGAATCGATTTTTGATAATGCCATAATATCACCTTCTTTAATTATTTTATCATATTTTTTTTATTTTATTATCTCATTTATATTATCATTTTTTGTCGTTTATTCAAAAACTAGACAAAATTCCGCTAAAAACTGGACTTTTTACATTAAATAATTATCGTATTGTGTAAATTAATAATAAGTGATAAAATTAGTTTAGGTGATTTTATATGAAAAAGATATTTAAAAGTTTAATTATTTTACTTATAGCAGGTTTATTTATAACTGGATGTGGTAATAAAGGTAACCATATAAAAGAAATCAGTCTTGATGGTTTTAAAGAAAAAATGGCTAATAAAGAAAGTTTTGCTTTGTACATCGGAAATAAAGATTGTGTTCATTGTGAAGCATATAGACCAGTTTTAGAAAGTGTTTTAGATGAATATAACATAACTATATATCATTTGGATAACAGCAAATTATCTGAAAAAGAATATGCTGAGTTTAAAACTTATGTTAATATTTCAGGAACCCCTACTATAGTATTTATAACAGATGGTGAAGAAGAAACAACATTAAACAGAATAGTTGGTGAAGCATCTAAAGAAAGTACTATAGAAAGATTTAAAACTAACGGTTATATTAAGTAGGAACTTAAAGTTTCTGCTTTTTATTTTCATATTACTTTACATACAATAACTAAATAACTTAATAAGAAACAATATAAATGTTAAAATATTTATAGCAGTAAAATTTCAATTTATCCGGAGAATTATAAAATGAATATTAATGAAATAAGAGAAAAAATAGCATCTCTTGAAATTTTATCAGATGAAGAAATCAAGTATTGTTTAGATTATTTAAATTCCTATATAAGGTACCATATGGAAAAAGAAAATAGCAATATGCTGTGTTTAAAAGCTAGCCAAAGCTTATATGGTTTTACTTTTGATAATTTAGATAACTATGCCCAATTTTCTACAGAAATTTTAGGTATAGAAATGAATGATTTTATTCACT
>CAPZYV010000104.1 GCA_948750805.1 uncultured Bacilli bacterium
AATATTCACTTCGCCAAGTTTTAATATTTCTTTTTTGATGGCTTCTACTTTTGTACGAGCTTCATCCTCAGGAATATCAAGGTCATAATTACTACTTGCATACTCATAAGTAAGCGAATAATTTTCAGATAATTCAAGAAGTAAATTATCTAATTTAACATCATATTTTCCTAGTTTAATTTCTTTTTCTTTAAGCTCACTTTGAACACGATTATATTCACTATTTACTTTACGATATTTATTTTCTTTTTCATTAATTTCTAAAGTCAAATCAGATTTTTTTTGTTTTAATTTTTCAAGTTCATTAAATAAAATATCTTTTTCGCTTGCTACTTCATTAGATTCTTCTAAAATACTGATAAGTTTATTATCTAATTTATTATTACCAATTTCTTCATTACCTTTAATTTCTAATTCTTTCTTATTAACGGCTTCTTCTAAATTTCTTACTTTATTAGTGCGAGAATTCAAAATTTCATTTAAGTTTATTAATTCCTTGCTAAGTTCAGTTTCTCTACTTTCCAGTTCACGATAATTTTCGTTAAATTCTTTATAATCTTTATTTAAAGAATCTAATTCGATTTTTAAAACTTCTGTTTTTAAAGTCATTTCATTAAGTTTAGCTTTATCATTTAAACCATTATTAGCTTTAGCAGAACCACCTTGAACAGACCCACCAGAATATAATATTTCACCTTCAAGACTTACAATTTTATAACGATAATTAAGAATCTTACCTATTTCATTTAAAGAATCGATATCTTTAACTACTACAACATTTCCTAATTGATTTTTAATTATTTTTTCATATAAATCATCATATTTAACAAGATTGGATGCAATATCTATAAACCCATTACTGTTTTTAATTTTTAATAAGTCTTCAGGATTAATATTTTTTTCTTTAATAATATTTATAGGAAAAAAAGTTGCTCTACCTATACGATTTGTTTTAAGATAATTTATACATTCTTTAGTTATCGCTTCATTATCGACAACTAGAAAATTACTAGCAGCTCCAAGCGACGTTTCAATAGCAAGCTCATATAAAGATTCTGATTCTATTAAATTACCAATTGTATTATGAATACCAGTAAGACGTTTATTATTTAAAATACTTCTAACAGCATTTGGAAGTTTAGAATTGTTTTCAATATTATTTTTGGTTATTTCAATATTGTTTTCTAAATTCATAATTTCTTTAACATGCATATTTATATTATTTAGTAAGTTATTCTTTTTAACATTTTCTATAATTAAACTATTAGTTACTTCATCTTTTAATAAAGAACGTTCTTTAATATCACTAATTACATCTTCTAATTTAGTTTTTTCACAAGCTAATTCTTTTTTAATTTCTAATTGTTCTTCTTTTAATTTCAATAAAGTTTCTTCAATACTATTTTGATTAGTATTATATTTTTTTCGTTCCATTGTAACTAACTTTTCTGCTTCTAAACTAGCTAAGTTTTCTGTAAGTTTAACAAATTCGTTATTTTTATTTGTTATTAATTCTTCTAGTTTTAAATTCTCTAATTTAAGTTTTTCTAATTTAGAAGTATCTTCCGTATTATTAGTAGTCATTAAAGAAAGTTCTTTTTCGTATTTCTCTACCTCCGCTTTAATCTTCTTATAATCGATATTGATGCTTGTTATATCACTTGCTATTAAGGCTATTTCGATATTTTTTAGTTCTTCTTTTAAAGCAAGATATTTTTTTGCCACTTCACTTTGTTTTTTTAGAGGCGTAACACTTTTTTCTAGTTCATCAATTACGAGTTTAATCCGAGCTATATTTTCTTTAGTTTTTTCTAGCTTTTTTATGCTAGCTTCTTTTCTTTTTTTGTATTTTAAAACTCCAGCTGCATCTTCAAAGATAGTTCTTCTAGCTTCTGGTTTACTACTAATTATATCAGAAACACTACCTTGACTAATAATATTAAAAGAATCGTTACCCATTCCTGTATCCAAAAACAAGTCTGTAACATCTTTAAGACGTAC
The DNA here is from genome assembly GCA_948750805.1 of uncultured Bacilli bacterium. The sequence goes on from CAPZYV010000104.1 coordinate 2,002, forward strand.
TTTACTATTATTTATATAATATTCATTTTCGCCGGTATTATAAATTACTCTTTTAACTTCAACTTCGCTAAATTCACTATTAAGATAATGGTCAGTATTATCAAATACTAAAGTAACATAAGCTCTTGTGTGAGCTGGTCTAGTTTTTGAACCACTAAAAATAACATCACACATAGCATCACTACCACGAAGTGACTTGACAGATTGTTCTCCTAATACCCAACGAACAGCATCTACAATATTACTCTTACCAGAACCATTAGGCCCGACTATAGCAGTAATACCTTTTTTAATTTCTAAATCTATTTTATCAGCAAATGACTTAAAGCCAAAAGCTCGAATATTTTTTAAATGCATAAACTTCTTCCTTTACTTAAAACTTTGCTTCCTTTTGCAGTGCATCTCTAGCCGCATTTTGTTCTGCTATTTTTTTACTTTTACCTGTACCTCTACCATATACTATACCATTGATAATAACTTCAAAAACAAAAGTTTTATCATGACTAGGACCTGATTCAGAAACAAGACGGTAATCTAGAGACTTCTTATCAGTTTGAACCATTTCTTGCAAACGAGATTTATAATCTCCTAAAAAATTATGATGTTCTTCAACATATGGGATTAATATTTTTAAAACATAATCTTTTGCTATTTGAAATCCTTTATCTAAATAAATAGCTCCTAATACACTTTCAAAACAATCCGCGATTATAGTATCATTAATATCTTTTAATTGTCCATTACCCACTCTAATCCATTTATCTATCCCAATATCTTTAGAATATTGTGCTAAAGCTTCTTCGCAGACAAAACTAGCTCTAACTTTAGATAACTCGCCTTCACCACTATTATTTAAAGTCTTATAAAAATATTCACTAGTAACAAGCTGTAACACAGCGTCACCAAGAAATTCTAATCTTTCATAATTTTCAGCACCATGTTCATTAGAATAACTACTATGAGTAAGGGCCATTAAGAGTAAATCTTTATTTTCAATTTTAATTCCATATTTTTCTAAAAAGTTCATATAATCACTCCATCTAGTGTTTACTCCAAATATTATAACAAAAACATTAAAAAAAATAAACACATTTATGCCTACTTCTAAGGTATATTCTGATTTTAATTAAAAAGACTTATATCCATTTCGAAATATAAATCTTTCTTGTCGCATTTTCTTCATATCTTTTAAATATATTAATAATATTATCAACTATAGTTCTTATGATATCACCAGCTGATTTTTTAACTTTAACTTTAGATAATTCTTCTTGAAGAGTTTTACGAAAATAATAATCATCAATATACTTACCCATAGTTTTATCAATGTCTATTACTTTTTTTATCTCCAGAGAATTAGTTAAATCAGCTTTAAAAATAAAATCTTTATATATTTCAACAAGACGTAAAGATAAATTATCTCCAGCTAAAAAATCTGTATTAATGATTCTATCAAAATTAGGACAATATTTTAATACTGCTTTATTATTGTTCATATAATCTTCCTTTACTTTTAACTGTATAATTAAATATTACAACGAATATTTTAGTTTGTCAAATACAATTTTTATGGTTATAATATATATATGGTGATAATATTGAAAAAGAAGAAACTAAAATTAAAAAAAGAAGTTTATAAATTAGGTATTATATTATTGTTTTTAGGATTAGCTATTTATATTGGGAAAAATATATATAGTGATATTCAGTATAAAAAAACTAACCAATATAAGCTTTTAGAAATTGGTTATACTAAAGAAGAAATAAAATTATTAAATGATAAAACTAGCAATGA
>CAPZYV010000105.1 GCA_948750805.1 uncultured Bacilli bacterium
CCACCTTAATTCATATCTTTTGATATGCTTCTTAACACCTTAACGCGGCACACGTAATTATTTACTATATTTCAATAATTAAGCTCTCAAGCTACCTTCAGTTATTATTTATACAAGTTCACATCAACCACTTGCTTTCTTTAATAAACAAATAACTTACTCCTCTTGTTCTTTGCTTTTTAATATGCTATTAGTATATCAAATAAATTTAATTTTAACAAGTGTATTTATACTAGTAGCTTAAACTCATATTTAAGAATTTTATTCATTTATGCTAAAGTCTGCGAAAGCATTGCTGCTTTCATTGGTAGTTTTATCAGTAAATGTTAATTCAAATATATTAAGATCAGAATTAAGTTTTGATGAAACTTTAATTTTACCATTTTCTCCAGGATTTATTATGTTCTTATTTGAATCAATTTCTGCATTAAAATCAGTAGGCCAATAAAAAGTGCCATATCTGCTTCCAACTTTTATTAGTCTTTCATTATCCCCTTTTACTAAAGTTGCATTTAATTTAGTTCCGTTAATTAAGTCATCATTTGCTTTACCTATCAAACTACTAGATGACGAAAATTGAGCAAGTGCTGCACCTAAAAACATTAAAAATGCAATTAATAAAGTATATAAAACAGTTGATACTGCAAAACCCTTATTATTCATAATAACCACTCCTATTCTTTATATATAATAACATTTTTTTAATAAAAAAACCACATTTTATTAAAAATATGGTTAACGTATTATTTGTTTAATTCATATAATAAAACAAAGGTGATATCATGCGTCCAAATAACTTTTTTACAAACGGTTTGACAAAATACGTATTACTTGTATTAGCATTTTGCTTTATAACTTTTTATCAAGTAATACTGGCTTTAATATTTTGTGCTAGATTTCATATATTTTTGTTACTCATAGATCTTTCCATCTTGTTCTTTGGTATTTTTTGCCTCATTTTCCATAAATAACTTATCAGTAGTAACTAAGTAATTACATAATGTTGCAACGTTTTTGGTATTATTTATTTCTTTATTTGTAAATTTTATTTTGGGAGGAAGAAAAAGAATGATAAACATTAGTTTTCTTTCTTCTTTATTAAGAGGAAATTTTTTTAAATAATCTTTATATAATTCATTAAAATCATATTTTTCATAACATTTTTTATAAAGATTTATAAAGTCATAAATTGGTAAATCTCTTTTTGCTTTATTCCAGCTGATAAGCAAGTTATCATTTGACCTTATAAGATGACTTGCATCCAAATTATTATGAAGTAAAACGACTCTTTTTTTAGACTTATTTTTCATAAGTTCATACCAGTTATCTAATTCTTTTTTACAAAAGTTAATACAAGAAAAAATAGAAGAACAATTTCTAGCTAGCATATACTCACTGGGTGACATATATATTTTAGATTCAATCATCGTTATTACGTCATCATAATAATTAAAAGTGTTTTCTATTTCCGTATTTAAACTTTCATATATCTCTTTTATTTCATCAAGTGAAGTGTCTTTATAATAAACCGTTTTATTATGTAAAAGAGCGTCCAATTTAACTAGGTCACTCATTCTTTGTTCACTAGGAGTTTTCGCATCTGAATTAAATTCATATACGTATATATCATCGTCTACGTATTCTAACTTAGGTAAATATGGAAAACCCCTAGAATTTAAATAATTATATATTTCTATTATGTTATTGCAATTAGCCTTTACAACGTGTTTTTTATTATCTTGACTTCTATAAATAACAGTATCATTATACATTTCATAACGTCTTACGTTATCACATAATCCTTTAATTTTATTTCTTATTAAATCTCTATTCATTAGATAAAGGAATTATTAGTTTTGTACCAAGGATTATGTTTTCTAAATCATTATACTTTTCTAATTCTTCTTTAGTTACATTATACTTTTCTTTAATGGTTTCTACCGTTTCACTTTCTCTTACAATATGAACTTTATATGTAACATATTTTTCTTCATTATCTAAAAAACTAGATGAAAAACTACTAGATAAATCTATGTTTTGATCTCTATCATCAGAAGTCATAATTACGTTTTCTTCATTAGTAGTCATCATGGTATCCGATGTGTTATCTAAAGTTGCAACTTCATTATTAATCATAAAATCATCCCTATCATTATTTTCTTTAATCTCTTCGTTACGCATTTCATTCTCACTAAATTCCGCAACTGAATCACCTTCTATTTCTAGAACTTCAGGTTCTTCTCTTTTAAAATAAACTAAGTTATTAGCAAGTACGTCTATATGAACTTTTAAAAACTCATCATTTATAATTTCGTAATAAAAATCATCTATGTCTATTTGTACTTTTGATGCATCATACTTATCGTCTAACGTAATATCAAAAGATACTTTTTTTTCAAAAACCTCTTCATTTATACTTATATCATTTATCTTGTACTTTCCACTTATTGTAAAATCACCTACAATAGAATCATCATTTTCCATTGCTAAATTATGTTCTAATGCAATACTTGTTATTTCTGATATTCTAGTTCCAAACTCTAAATCTTTAACAAAAGGTATTACTTGTTTCATATACTCATCTCCATTCAATAAAGATTATGCATATAAAAAGAAGAAAATGTTAATTTTTCTTCTTTTTTAAAAATATTTCATTATATATTTCTTCGTAAGTATCAACCATTATAATATTTAAATTTTCTCTTACTTCTTTAGGAATATCTTCTACATCATGCTCGTTTCTTTTGGGTATGATAATTGTTTTTATTCCTGCGGCGTAAGCTCCAATAGATTTTTCTTTTAATCCTCCAATTGGAAGAACCTTACCAGTTAAAGTCATTTCACCAGTCATAGCATAACTAGATGGTACTACCTTATTAGTTAAGGAACTTATTATTGCAGTAGTAAGTGCTGTGCCCGCTGATGGGCCATCTTTTGGTGTTCCAGCTTCAATAGCGTTTATGTGAACACATATATTATCAAGACTAGATAAATCTATTTTATATTTTTTAGCATTACTTTTAATATGACCTAGTGCGATCATTGCACTTTCTTTCATAACATCGCCTAAATTACCAGTTAATTTTACATTATCTTTAGCAGCGTAAGTTACAACTTCAAGAGGTAATATATCTCCACCAAAACTTGTATAAGCAAGACCATTTACTATTCCTTTAGTATCTTCTGATAACACACTAGTATTTTCAAACTTAGGTTTACCTAAGAACTCTTCTATTTTTTTATCGGTTACTTTAACATTTATCGTATCTTTATCATCTTCTAACATTTTTTTAACGTATTTTCTAACTATTTTATTTATAACTCTTTCTAGTTCACGCACTCCTGCTTCTTTAGTATAATTTCTAATTATTTTTAAAATCATATCATCAGAAAACTTAATGTTTGAAGAATCTAAATTATACTCTTTACAAGCAAGTTTAATTAAATGCTCTTTTGCAATAAATAATTTTTCATATTCCGTATAGCTAGATAAATTAATTATTTCTAATCTATCTCTTAATTCTTCAGGTATTTGACCTATGTAGTTTGCTGTTAAAATAAACATTATCTTAGATAGGTCATAAGCCTCTTCAACATAGTTATCATAGAATCTATCATTTTGTTCAGGATCAAGAACCTCAAGCAAACTACTTGCTGGATCTCCTTTTATATCCTTAGTCATTTTATCTACTTCATCTATTAAAAACACT
>CAPZYV010000106.1 GCA_948750805.1 uncultured Bacilli bacterium
TGAGTGTTTTGAAATTGATTCTAATGGTAATTTTGGCGAATCAGTTTTAATTACTGAATATATTTTAAAACATATAGATGAATCTATTACAGAAATTAAAGAGCCAGAGCAAAGTTTCTATACTTTAAAAGGTTTAGCAGATGCTCTAGAATTTGTTTTAATTAGTGAAGGATTCCAAGGTAATCAAATGATGTATAATGAAGCGATGATTTTACAAGTTCGCTTAAATACGCTTATTACTGGTCCTGTAAATAATTATTTTGACGGTTCAAAATTTACAAGTACAAGTGAATTTATTGAAGGGCTATGTAAAAAAGAAAATAGTCGAGCTCAAATTGTTAATATTAATTTAGAAGATATTGATGATGCTATCGCTAAAGTTATAGTTAAAATTATATCTAAACTTTTATTTGATTATGCTAAAAGTTTAAATGATAGAGCAAGCATTCCTTTTCATTTATTTTTGGAAGAAGCACATAGATATATTCAACAAGATACAGATACTTTCTTATTAGGTTATAATATTTTTGATAGAATAGCTAAAGAGGGTCGTAAATATGGGGTTTTGTTAGATATTATTAGTCAAAGACCAGTGGAAATAAGTGATACTGTTATAGCTCAATGTTCAAACTTTTTAATATTTAAAATGACTCACCCTAAAGATATTAAATATATTGAAGAAATGCTTCCTAATATTAGTAGTGATGTTATCGAAAAACAAAAAGTGCTACAACCTGGAAACTGTGTAGCATTCGGTTCGGCTTTTAAAATCCCAATGATTTGTAAATTAGAAATGCCAGACCCAATGCCTTATAGTACAAATTGCAACGTTTCAGGTTGCTGGGGAAAAAATAATGTTAGCAGTACTACTGTAAGCACGCCTATTAATAATAATTATGTAACCGAAGGAGTATCTAGTGATAGACTTAGAGAGGATTTTTCGGTATAATATATAAAGCAAAGGATGATTAAAAATGAGTCAAAAAATAAAAATAATTGTAATTGATGGAATTATACTTCTTGTTATAATCCTATCTATTGTTTTATTTATGATGTTTAAGCCTAAATTTAATGAAAATAACATAAGTGATTATCAAGTAAATGGAGGCAAAGTGAAAGTTAAAACTTCAATAACTTTACCTTTAGGAAGTAAAGCGCCAAACGTTCAAGATTTAGTTAAATATAATAAAAGTAGTGGTAGTATTCAAATATATTATGAAAATGATTTAATTACAAGTAATACTTTAGATAAAATTGGTACTTATAAAGCTATTATAAATGTTGATGATGCTACTTATGAAAGCAATATAATTGTTGAAGATAATGAAGCACCTGTTTTAGAAATTAAAGATGTTACAATCAAATTAAAAAATAAATATTCAATTAATGATTTTATAGAAACATGTTCTGATAATTCTAAGGAAAATTGTAAAATAGAATATGCAAATGACGAAATGGGAGAATATAGTGCTGTCGGAACTTACGAAATAGATATAATTGCCAGAGATGAGTCTGGAAATGAAACTAAGGGTCAAGCTAAATTAACTATTGAAGGTAGTAATTCAGCTGCATCAAACGATAATACTAATGAGATTACTAAATATGGTGTTAAAATCAAAACTATTGTAGAAAATGGAATTACAAAAATAGAATACGATAGAACAGATTATAATGCAACTACCGAAGATATGTTAGAAGAAGCCACTAATCTTATAAACACAAACAAAAAACAAATTAATGATGTTTTAAAATACACTAATGAATATCGTGCTAAAGTTGGTGTATCTAATTTAGAATTAGATAATGAACTATCTAAAGCGGCTATGATAAGAGCTATGGAAATGGCTTATGCTAAAAAAGTATCTAATGATAGACCAAATGATAAAGCATGGAATACAGTTTTAGATGAATTAAATATTAATCCTAAACAAAAAGCCCAAAATGTGGCAGCTATGCAATATAGTGCTAAGATGGCAACTGATTGGTGGGGTAATTCTAATGCTTATTATAAGAATATAATTAATAAGAACTTTAAAAAAATGGGTGTAGGCTATATTTATATTCCTGTTGACCATAAATATTATTGGGTTCAAATATTTAGTGATTAATGTAAAATAGATGTTTAATTATTGTATAAACCTATTAAATTATGTTATAATAATATTACCTAGTAGATAATTAGTTTGTTTATTACATAAAACCGACTATGAGATAATATAGGGAGAATAATTATATATGGAGTTGAATGCTGACTAGTCTCAGAATCTCGAAGTATATATGTTTCTTACCACCTGCAATAATGCGGGATTTTATCGCTAAACGGACTTTATCTCTAGGTTTTTATTTGCTATAATTTAGTAAGCGGGTGATTTTAATGTTCGAAAGGCTAACTAGTTTAATTGATAATGAAAAATTAAATTTAATTAAAAATACTCATGTTTTATTAGTAGGAATTGGTGGAGTCGGAGGATATGCTCTAGAAACATTAGTTAGAAGTGGATTTCATAATTTAACTATTGTTGATGGTGATGTTATTGATATATCTAATTTAAATAGACAAGTTATTACTAATAATACTAATGTTGGTAGTAGTAAAGTAAATGAAGCCTATAAAAGAGCTCTTTTAATTAATCCTAGGATTAATATTAAGCCACTTAATGTCTTTTTAACTATAGATAATTTTAAAGATAATATTAACGAAGATTATGATTATATAATAGATGCTTGCGATGACATAAAAATTAAAATTGAATTAATTAAATATGCTAAAGAGAAAAACATTAAAATTATTACTTGTTTAGGAACAGGAAGAAAACTAAATCCTAATTATTTAGAAATTACAACGTTAAATAAAACATTTAATGACCCTTTGGCTAAAAAGCTTAGATATGAACTTAGAAAAGAAAATATCGATTTAAATATTCCAGTAGTATTTAGTAAGGAAGAAGCTATTAAAACTGAAAATATGGTTGGCTCAGTAGTATTTGTTCCAGCCGTGGCTGGAATATATTTAGCAAATTATATATTTATGGATATAATAAAAACCTCAAATTAATTTTGAGGCTCTTTTATTTTACCAATAAAATAATCAGCAGAAACATTGTATTTTTTACATAAAATATATAAAGGTAAACTTAAAATAAGATTTTTTCCAGATTCATAACGACTAATACTTGACTTATTTAAACCAAGAATATCTGCTAATTTTTGTTGGCTTATTTCATGTTCTTTGCGAAATATTTTAATTCTAGCGCCTATTTCTGATGCATTTAATTTAGTTATATTTATAGAATTCTGATATTGCTGTTTTTTATTAAATCCCAAAATATAATCTAACGAAACATCAAAAATATTACATAAACTGTTCAAGTGTTCTAGGGGAATATATGCATCGCCATTTATATAATTTGATAATGTTTTTTTTGATATGTTTAATTTATCAGCTATGCTCGATGCAGTAATATTCTCTGACTTTTTTTGTTCAAAAAAGCTTTTTAAATTAATAGAAAAATCCATATTTACCACCAATTTGATTATAAATGAGATAATCCAATATTTTTTATATGTCTGAATAATAGCAACTTTTTCTTGACTTAAAGCATATACAAGATTTATAATTTTAATATAAGCGAGAATTTCTTAATATAAGTAATAGAAAGAGG
>CAPZYV010000107.1 GCA_948750805.1 uncultured Bacilli bacterium
GACTATAAAAAAAGATAATGCTGATAAAATAGTAATAATGTTAACATGGCGTAGCTGGGATTACAATCTTCTAGTTTCAAACTATAAAAAAGCTTCATATTATAAAATGTGTAAAAAAATATTAGATAATATTCCGAAAAAGTATTATGATAAAGTTTATTTATTACCTCATCCTTTAATTTTAAATAAATTTAGGGATATCGACTTAAATAAGTGGATACCTGAAATTACTTCTTATAATAAAATATTAGAAGAAACAGCCTTATTAATTACTGATTACTCTTCTATAGCATATTCTGCATTTTATAGAGGAGCAAATGTAATATTTTGTTGGGATGAACTAGAAAAATGTATGGAGCATTATGAAAGTCATTTAATGTTGAATGAACAGAATACTTTTGGAGATATTACTTATAATTCTAAGAATATTGGTAAACTTATAGATAATAATTATTTAAAACCTCAAAGCATCAAACATAAAAAAAATTATGATAGTATAGTAGAATTTCATGATAATAAAAATACAGACCGCTTAATAGAATGCTTAAAAAAAGACAAAATTATATAGAAAGGAATAATAGATATGAATATTTTTATTAAATTATTTAAATGGCATCTACAAATAATATATTTTTTTCTTAAATTTTTAAAAACTAATAATTCTAAAATTTTATTATTAAGTCGCCAATATAATACTAAATCAATAGATTTTAAATTAATTGAAGAAAATATTCAAAATCGTTATCCAAATTTTAAAGTAGTTATTTTAACCAAAAAATTAAATAAAAACCATATAATAAGTTATTATTTTCATATTTACAAACAGATGTATCATTTAGCAACTTCTAAGATATGTATAGTAGATACTTATATAATTCCTGTTTCAATATTATCCCACAAAAAATCATTAATTATTATTCAAATGTGTCACGGAATAGGTAATATAAAAAAGTTTGGATATCAAACTTTAGAAAAAGAATCTGGCAAAAATGCTAAACTCTCTAAACTTATGAATATGCATAAAAATTATGATTATCTAATTTCTACTTCTAAAGCAACAAGTAAATTTTATGCTGAAGCATTTGATATTGACATAACTAAAATTTTAAATTTTGGTACACCCAAAATTGACTATTTATTAAATATTAATATAAAAAAAGATGAGATTTTAAAAAAATATCCTAATATTAAAGATAAACCAGTTATATTATATGTTGCTACATTTCGAACATATAAAGATAGTTATTTAAAAAAATTTACAGAAGCAGCACCTTTAGACAAATTTAATATTATAATTCATATTCATCCAGTACAATATAAATACATACCTGACATTGACAATGAAATTAATGATGAAAGAATATATAGATGCAAAGATATTTCTACAATGGATTTATTAAGTATATCGGATTATGTTATAACAGATTATTCTTCTTTTGTGTTTGAAAGTGCAATCTTAGAAAAGCCGACATATCTATATGTGAATGACTATGATAAGTATATTGAAAAAAATGGTTTGAATATAAATATTTATAAAGAATTACCAGGATATGTATTTAAAGATGCAAAAGAATTATTCAATTGCATAGAAAAAGAAAAGTATAACTTAAAAATAATAAAAAAATTTAAAAATAAATATATTGAAGTTAGTGACGGTTCGTCAACTAAGAAAATTGTTGATTTTATTATAAATTGTGCTCAAAAATAATGCTAAAATATAGCATTTTTTTCATAAAAATCAGAAAAAACATAATAATTATTTACATTCGTAAATATACGTGTTAGACTTGTTTATAGGAGGTATTTTATGAATAAAATAGCTGTTTTAATACCTTGTTATAACGAATCTAAAACTATTGAAAATGTAATTAGAGATTTTAAAGAATCTTTACCAGAAGCACTTATATATGTATATGATAATAATTCTACAGATGATACTGCTAAACTTGCCGAAAAAGCTGGTGCTATAGTATGCCATGAATATATGCAAGGTAAAGGAAATGTTATTAGAAGAATGTTTCGAGAAGTAGATGCAGATTGTTATTTAATGGTAGATGGTGATGATACTTATTCAGCTAAGCAAGCTCGTGAAATGTGCAATTTAATCATGGAAAAAAAAGCTGAAATGGTTGTAGGTGACCGACTATCAAGTACTTATTTTGTAGAGAATAAAAGAATGTTTCATAATTTTGGCAATGTTTTAGTGAGATTATTAGTTAATTTAATTTTTAATAGCAATGTTCGAGATATCATGACAGGATATCGTTCTTTTAGTAGAAATTTTGTCAAATCATTTCCCGTAATTTCTGGTGGTTTTGAAATTGAAACTGAAATGACTATTCATGCTCTTGATAAAAAAATGAAAATTGAAAATGTTTTAATTGATTATCGTGATAGACCTGTTGGAAGTGTTTCTAAATTAAATACAATTAGTGATGGCATTAAAGTAATATTTACAATTGCCTCATTATTCAAACAATATAAACCATTTATATTTTTTAGTATGTTATCTTTTGTAAGTTTAATACTAGGAGTAATATTTTTTATTCCGCCATTATTTGGTTATTTAAATACTGGTTTAGTTGAAAAGTTTCCGTCTTTAATTGCCGCTTCGTTTTTTGGTATTATTGCTATTCAATTATTCATAGGTGGCTTAATATTAGAAAGTATTGCTAAGAAAGAACGTCAAAATTTTGAGTTATATTTATTAAATATTGACAACAAAAACTAAAAATCATAAAGAGGAGTAAGTTTATGAATAAAATAATTTTAAAGGTTAAAAAGTTATATAATAATGAAACCCCACTTAAGTTTGAATGGATATGTGGTATTTTAATTGGAATAATAATGTTATTTATGTTTGCTTATATTGATTTAAAAAGTTTAACTATTTGGAGTACCAATATTTTAGATTGCATATTTGATGGCAATCTATCCGACTATTTTAAATTTACGGCACTAAATTTACACAATGCTCCCCATACCTATGTATCAGGGACATTATATAGTTTAGTACCTTGGGCTATATGGAATATACCTATATGGATTTTACAAAGATTTTTTCATATTGAAATATTAACTAATTCATTAGCTTTAATTTGGTCTCACTTATTCCTTGTTTTAGCTTTAATATTAACATTATATTATGCATATAAAATAGTTATCCATTTATCTAAAGATAAAGTAAAAGCTCATTGGGCAATATTTTTATCCTTCACATACATATTTACTTACATAGGCGTATTCTATGCTGGACAAAATGATATATTAATATGTTTATTAGGCACTCTAGCTATATATAACTTAATGAAAAATAATAATAAATTATTTTATCTCTTTGCTAGTTTGGCTATATCTGTAAAATATTTCTTCTTTTTACCATTTGTTCTAATTGTTTTATTTTTAGAGAAAAATATTTTAAAAATAGGTCGAAATATCTTAATTGGATTAATTCCTACAATAATATTTAATTTAATTTGTTTAAGACTACCTATGTTTATAACATCAGCTTCAAGCAATATGACCTCTTCTATCATTTCTAACTTAACTACTGGAGCTTTTCCAATTTTAGCTAGTCAAGAAGCTTCATTGTTTATTATGGCATACATAATATTGGCATTTATCGCATATGTGACTAAGCCT
>CAPZYV010000108.1 GCA_948750805.1 uncultured Bacilli bacterium
GGAAGGAGTCACGAGTCCCTTTTCGAGCAACTCATTTTGTACCAGCTTTATTAATTGCTTTATGCGAAAGAATAAAAATAAAAGATTTAATAAATGAGTTTCACAAGGGAAATAAATTAACAATTTTTATTACTTCTATAAGTTGGGGTGTAATGAACTGTGGAAAGTAACTGTTGTTGCGTCCCTTTGCAGCTTAACAGTTATTATAAATGTAATTGTTGGATATTTATTTTTAAATGAAAAATCTAATTTATTAAGAAAGATTATAGCTAGTATTTTAATAGTTGTAAGCATTTTGTTAATAAAGCTATAAATGTATATAATATAAAAAATTCTTGACACTCAGGAATTTTTTTGTTATTATTTTAATAAATATTTTTTAGGAGGCGTTTAATATGAATAATTTTTTAAATGAAACTGAAAGACATGCGTCTGCAATAAAACGCCAAATAAAACAAATTTCTATAAAACACTTAGTAAAAAAACTAGGTCTTTTTGCAATAAAAAAAATTAATTATTATTATCTTATAATTCATTTGAAGCTATTTAGTTTTACACATTTATTTTATGACTTTTATTGGAGTCTCTTTGATATTTCAAAGAAACATGTGGGAAATAAGCTTCTCACATGTTTTTTTATTGTATGGAGGAATGAATTATGGATGATATAAGAAATATTGTATCAGCTATAAGAGATATTGCTGATACGGAAGTACATGCTGAAGAAAAATTGTTTTTATGGTGGAAAAAATTGTTTTTGGTAGAAAAAAACATGAGCAATAGAGATAAAAAAGGTTTAATTTTCTTAGTAAATGACTATTTAATGAAAAAAAGAGTTTATCATTTTCAAAATAATTTTTTAAGTCCAGCTTGTTTTGGAAATATAGATTTTTTTGAAGAATTAGGTGCTAAAGGGTATTTTGAAGCTACACCTGAAAATTTGAGTTGTTATTTAGGAGGATTTGCGAAGGCTAATAAATCTGCGCAGGTACACAATGTATCAGAATTATATACAATTAATCAAGCAAACATTGATGTCGATAGGTATATAGATCTATTATATGAACGACTTGATAATTTCTCAATTGAAAGATATTGTTCTTATTTATAATTTTGAGTTTCACATAATTTTTAGTATTATGGTATTGTATAAATAGAAAATATTTAGTATAATTAGTTCAGAATAGGGTGAAATTTATGGAAGAAAATAAAAATAATAGTACTTCAAAAAGAAATTTATTAGCAGCTTTAATTTTAACTTTTGCGTTCATAATTATTGGTGTTAGTGGTTCTTATGCATATTTTGTAAATGCAGTAAAAGAAGTTAATCCAGGTAATCAGGGAGTTAGTGTTCAAAGTGGAGAATTAACATTAAATTTTGCTACTGTTAATAGTAAATATATTAATGCAACTTCAGCTAAATTAATAAATGATTCAGATATTGCTACTTCTAATGATTATACATCTTTTAGTGTAACTTTGCCAGGAGATGCTAAAGTTGGTAAAGCGAGTTATGATTTATTTTTAACTGATATTAAAATGACTTCTAACTTTAAAAGTACATATTTAAAATGGGCGTTATATAATTCAAGTGATGTTAAAGTGGCTGATGGTAATTTTAATGGCGTTACTTTATCTAGTACAGCTGATAGTGAAGGTTATTATACAGCTTCTAATATTATTTTAAAAAGTGGAATAGATATTACTAAAGGTGAAAATAATACAAGTACTACTAATAGTTATAAATTATATATTTGGTTAAGTAATGATTCTAATGTTCAACAAAATGATTTATTAAATGGTAAGCTAAGTGCTAAAGTAGGATTTAGAGGAATATCTAAAGCTTAATAATTATACACCACAAAAGTGGTGTTTTTACTTGAAAAAGTAAATTGGTTTTTTTTGGAGTTTAATAGTTAGTTAATTTGTGTTATAATTATTATAGTATGAGAGTAAGCATTGGAGGTAAAAATGAAATTTATAAAAATAAAAAATTGTTATAAAGTATATAAAAATGGAGTTTCTGCTATTGCAGATTTAACACTTAATATAGATAAAGGAGAATTTGTATTTGTAATTGGAGCAAGTGGTTCAGGTAAATCAACTTTAATTAAATTATTATATCGTGAAGAAAAACCAACTAAAGGAATAGTCGAAATTGGGGGAATAAATGTAGGTAAACTACGTAATGGAACAGTTTATAAATTACGTCGAAAATTAGGAATTGTTTTTCAAGATTTTAAATTATTACCTAAGCTTACAGTTTATGAAAATGTAGCATTTGCTTTAGAGTGTATTGGACTTAAAGATAGTGAAATAAGACCGAAAGTAATAAAGGCTTTAGAACATGTTGGATTAAAAGATAAAATTAGAAGTTTTCCTAATGAACTATCTGGTGGTGAACAACAAAGAGTTTGTATCGCTAGAGCAATAGTAAATGAGCCTAAGTTGTTAATATGTGATGAACCTACTGGTAATTTGGACCCTAAAACATCTAAAGAAATAATGACTGTTTTAGATAATATTAATAAAGAACTTGGAACAACTATAATTATGGCAACTCATGATAAAGATATAGTTAATAAGATGAAGAAAAGAGTTATTGTTTTAGATTCAGGAGTTCTTGCGGCAGACCATATGAAAGGAAGTTATAAGAATAGTGAAAGCAATTAGAGTATTAGTTAGAAGTATTAGAGATTCACTTAAAAGTGTTTTTAGAAATTTCAGTTTAAGTATGGCTAGTATTATTTGTATTACGATAACTTTAGTATTAGTATCGCTTGCAATAATTGTTTCTGTAAATGTTAATCACGTAACTAAAACAATGGAGGAAGAACTTACTATTGTGGTTTATGTTGATAAAGATACTAGCGAAGATGAAGTAAAAAATATTGAAAATAAAATAAAAGGGATAAAGGCAGCTAAAGATATAGTTTATAAAAGTAAAGAAGAGTGGCGTTTAGAAATGAAAAGTTACTCTGAAACTTTGGAAATAACTCTTGATTATTTAGAAAATAATCCGCTTTTGGATTCGTTTATTGTAACGGTTAATGATACTAGTGATTTAGCTCCAACTGCAAAGGATATTAAAGCAATTTCAGGTGTTAAAAGCGCTAATTATGGAGAAGGAATGGTTGAGGAAATTATTTCGGTATTTGATGTAATTAAAACAGTGACAATTGTTATGGTAGTATCTCTTATTTTAGTAACAGCATTTTTAATTAGTAATACAATTAAATTAACTATTTTCTCAAGAAGAAGTGAAATTGAAATTATGCGTTTTATTGGAAGTAGTAATATTGCGATTAAATTACCATTTATATTTGAAGGATTTTTACTAGGAATAATTGGTTCTTTAGTTCCAATAATTGTTACTATTTACGGATATATAATTGCATTTGAAAAATTGGGAGGTTCAATTTCATTTGGTGTTATTGAACTTGTAAAACCAATGCCATTTATTTTATATACTTCACTTATCCTAGTTATTATAGGAGCAGTAGTTGGTATGTTTGGTTCTGCTAGAGCAGTTAGAAAGTATTTGAAAATATGATGAAGAAGAATAAAGATAAAAATATTGTTATAGGTTTTACATTTCTTTTTTCTTTAAGTATTTTA
>CAPZYV010000109.1 GCA_948750805.1 uncultured Bacilli bacterium
TAAGAAAGATAGCTAAACTAAACTTTAAAAATACAGAGAAAATATTAAAATAAGAAACAAATTAAGTTTCTTATTTTAGTTATAATTCATTTTTATCAATGGTTATAACCGGTCTTATCCCATATGTTAATAAAGTTAAATACAGATTATATTCAAAATTTCCATTTGTTTTAATATTATAAACATCAGTATTAATTCCTGCAGAACCAAGCCAATACTTTGATGTTATAACAAAACTTGGAGCATTAGAGCAAGACTTAGAATTAGCGTCACACCCTAAACTTACTGCCTGTTCATAACTTAATAAAGAAGCTAAAACACTTTTGTACCCTAAACTTCTTAAATAAGTTTCATAATTTTGTACATAAGAATATAATTTTGAATTATTATCATATACAAAAGAGGGATAAATGTCACCATATTCTGATAATAGATTACCACTTTTTACCCAGTAATTAGAACTTGAGAAAGTAGTTGTTTTTGCACTATCAGATTGAACTGGAACATTGTCTAAAGTTATATTATGTCTAGCTAAAGCTGTTACAGTATTTTCGTTATCACTTATTACATAAAAATGTTCATTACCTAATGCTATTTCATCCCCTACTTCAGAAGTTTGATAAACAGGTTCTGTTGTTGTAGTAGGTATATCTGTTCCACCATTTCCATTCTCGTCGCTTTGTACATAGTTTATTGCTAAACTGAAGTCTATTGTGGCAACTTCTTTTGGTAAGTCTTCCTCAGTTATGTCCTCTTTAAAACCTATTACTATTTTTACTGTTTCTTTTTGTTTTGGTTTTAATATATCACTTTCTGACACATCTCTTCCATCAGAATAGTTTGCATAGAATTCTAAATACTTAGATTGTTCCTCTGTTAACTTAGTCATTTCTATATTAGTTATTTCTGCCGTTATTGTTCCATCATTTACTATGTCTACCGTGTATTCCACTTTATCTTTTGGTTTGGATAAAGACACGTTTATATTATCAAGCGTTATTCCACCATCTGTTATTTGTGGTGTACTTATTTCTTTTGCTTCTCCTGTAATACTTGCATTACTTAAGTTATCAAAATGAATATCCCATCCTGATTTATTCATGCTCGCTCTACCATTTATTGTTAATGTTTGTGATAATGCTGCAAATGCTATTGTTAGTCCTAATACTGCTACTATCAACGCTACTAAACTAAGTACTTTTATTCTTCTTTCTTTTTCCATAATTACCATCATACTTTCTATCTAACTATAATACTAACATAATATTTTTGTTTGTACAATAACTAAAAAATAAAGGTATAAAATACCTTTATTTTCCATGTTCTACTCTTTTCCATGTTATACTCTTGCTTGTTAGCGCCTTTATTGCACAAGGTACATAGCTAATCATAAAAATTGGATTTATAAATAAAGCTTTTATTTTGGTTTTTAAACTTAAATTTATTTTCTTATGTTCTAAAATAAGCATAACTAAAGTCATTATCATAAGCACTACATAAATAGTAATTATAAATATTATAAGTTCAAATAAATTTATTTTCCATAAGTTATTTTTTAATAATAAATTATATATAATAAAGAAAACAAGTGATAAAAAGTATATAAATAATCCAATTACTACAATTATGTATGGAAATATTCCAGCTGCTTCATCTATTATTGAACCATTATTAGGATTATTTTTATCTATCGCTTTAAACAACTTTTTATTATACATACCTCGTACATCAAAGTATCCTCTAATCCATCTTACCCTTTGATTTATAGTATCTTTAAACTTAACTGGTTGTTCATCATAAAAAATGGATTTAGTATTATAAAAAGTAGTTAAATTATTTAATGTAGCATATGAACTTAACTCATAGTCCTCAGTTAAAGAATGAAATGGGTAACCTTCCCACTTTTCTATTAAACTTCCTCTTATGTAAAAACCCGTGCCTGAAAAAGTGATATTTCTTGTTTCTTTATTTTTCTTATTATTAAACACCGTATTTATAAGAGAAAAAGTAAGTGCTGAAGATGCTGCAATAGCACTTTCATTACCATTTTTACAATTTCTATAGCCAGACGCTAAATCATAACCTTTATCAAATACAGGAATCATGTTTTTTAAATAATCTTTATCTAAAACATTATCCGCATCAAATATAAAGTATGCATCATAATGTTTATTCTCTTCTAAAATTTGCTTAACTGCTTCATCTAAAGCATAACCTTTTCTTTGTAAATTAATATCTTTTCTCAAAATAACAGAAGCTTTATACTTTTTACATATATTAACGGTTTCATCTTCCATGGATTCTATTATTACATAAACATCTTTCATGTTAATTTTAATAGTTTGATTTTTTATACTAACAAGTAAATCTTCTATTACTTTTGATTCATATCTAGCAGGTACCAAAAAACAAAAGTCATGACCATCTTTTTTCTTCTTTGGTTTATTATTATTTTTTCTAGATAAAAACATAGTTATAACAGCACATAATATTCCCATTAATACTAAAGTTATTGAAATAATTCTAAATACCATCATAAGTATTTTCTCCTACATAAAATAAGCTAAATATACTAACGCACCAATTAATATAGTTGATGCAATAAAGCCATTTACTTTTTCAAACTTAGAAGTTTTATACTTTATACCCAAACAAGCAGATATGATAATACCACCAATAATTCCGCCAATGTGTGCATATATATTAATCCCAGGAATTATAAATCCTGCGAGTAAATTAACTATTATTACTGGTAAAATCTCATTTTTTAAAGCAACTCCCATATAAGTTCTTTGGTTTAAAGAAAAATATAAAAGTGAACCCATAAGACCAAAAATAGCACCTGATGCTCCTGCAGAAATTGTATTATCATTCATTAAAATAACAGATAATAAGTTACCTACTACTCCGCTATATAAGAATATTATAAGTGTTTTAAAATGTCCATAAAAGTTTTCGTTTTGTTTACCTAGTATATTTAAAGCCCAAGCATTCATTATGAAATGAATTACACCAATATGTAAAAACATGCTAGTTACAATTCTTATAATCGAACCACCTTTTACTAACCCACCAAAATTATAAAGCGTGGTAACAGAAATAGAATCAATTGTTCCACTTCCTAACACATACATTAATACTAGTAAAACCGTCATAATAAATATTAAAATACTTGTTATAATTGGTTTTTTAGGCGTGAATAAATCATTTATTTTCTCTGATGTATCATAGTTTTTCTTTAGAATATCAGTATTTATCTTTTCGTATAACTTAGCACCTTCTTCGGTAAATTTAAGTTTTTCTTTCATATCAGGAAAATATGCTTTAATAACTTCAGTTTTATACAATTTCTTTGTGTCCATTGCATTAACATGAAATTTATTTTTACTATCTTCTAATTCTATATCTTCATTTATATCAACGTATAAAGTTAAAACTTTCATTTTAAAAGCAAAGGTCTTCATCTTTATTTGTCTTATTAATCTATCTACTTTAAAGTTATCAAAATCTAATTGTTCTTTATTATGGACATAATTCA
>CAPZYV010000110.1 GCA_948750805.1 uncultured Bacilli bacterium
ATTAAGAATGTTAAGTTGTTCTATTTTTGATACGTTATACATTTCTAAGAAAGTAAGGCTTTTTGGCAACTCTGCTTTCCCTTCCTTTGCCATGATCGGGATGTTTGATAAGGTTCCCGTTATTAATTCCATGTTAATTAAAGGAAGTTCTGGAACGTTAAAAGGTCTTGTTACGTTGTTTTCTCCTTTGGGTTCCAATATATAGCTGTTTTTATTTTGAGTGAAAATAAACGAAGAACATGACGGTGGAATACCACCTAGGTTAGAATCAATAAAAAGCATTGAAAATCCAAAGTTTTCATCGGCCTTTAATAGTTCGTTTATTATTTCAAAATCTTTTATTTTTCTATAACAATCGGTAATTATAAGATAATAACAAGAAAAGTTTTTATATCCCATTTTTTGTTTAATATCTTTATCTTCGTCTTTACCAGCATTACTTATGGATTTTTTTCTTTTGTTAAACTCTCCTAAAATGTTATCCGCAATACTTTTCATTTCTTCCATGGTGGTAGCAAAATATCTTGTGTTTTTATCTTCGCTCCAAATGTGAGGAAAATATTTAGCATATTCAAAACTATTTTCATCATTCAACAAAAACACCATTTTTAAGTCTGCTGCACTATGAAGAGTAATAAGCTGTAATAGCATGTTGCTAAAGTAATTTTTTTTAATATTATTATCACAGATAAGTGCTGATAATCTGTTTTTAGTAAGAGAAAAAGTTATCGGAACGTTAGTTAACGTTCTGGATCTATTAACAACTTCAAAGACCATTTCTTGAAGATTATCTTCTTCTAACATAAAATGTTTTTCTGGAGCCTGTATTTGTATATTAGCAGGACTATTTCCTACTCCAACGGAAAATTCCAAAAAATCTTCATCAACGATTTGTCTTTCCCAAAGTCTATCTTCTTTGCTTTTTATAATGTTTGCACATTCGGCTGAAGACGGAAAATTTCGTATTATAATATCAACCTGTTTTTTTATAATATCATTTATTTCGGCTTCTTTACGAGCTAAATACTCTCCGTATTTTTTTTGTCTTAATTCCTCACGCTTCTTTTTTTGCCTTTTTTGATACGCCGTAGTTATTCGTGGCATAACCAAACTCCCAATAATCATGCACACGCACATAACTATTTGTGGTAATGACTCTGCTAACGTTCTAGTTCCTTTATTCATACCATAAATAACGGAGTATCCCATCATGAGTGATGAAGCTGACATCGTAAGACTAGAGCCAATCGTTAAAATTGCTGGCATGCTATCTATTTTTTCTTCAGCGGGTGGTGCATCTATCTCAACTTTAGTTACCTCTAAAACGTTTTTAATTCTTGGTTTATGAAAGAAATAATCTCCAGTTTCATATAATTCGATGTCTGACTCACTAGAGTTGGTTTTTTCATAGTTTGAATTATCCGTTTCGTTTATAACATCAGATGATTGCAATCCGTTTATACTTACCATTTTATTTGGATTATTTATCTTTAAAAACGTACCCATGTATATTATTTTTAAGCCATGTATAAATATTATATCTCCTATGTTTAAATATGCCATGCTTATTGTCACATTGTTTAAATAAACATCAGATGAAGTAGCTTTTACCATGTATCTACCGTTGTTTTGATATATGGTAAGGTGGTTTGGTGATATGTATTTGCCTTGATAAAAAACATTATCGCTAGATGAAGAACCAATCGTTATGTTATTAATACCGTAAGTAGAAACCAAAAAAGATGATTCATCTATTGTTGGCATAAGACATATAGTTAATTTTTTCTTTTCACTTACTATTTCACAGCTAACGGGAATATAAAGGTTTAAAATATTTTCCATAACCGTCATGTTATTTTCTAATACGTTTATGGAACCATTACTTTTTACTTGCCAATTTCCATCCACTGCCTCTATCGTTATTAAGTATTCTTTTTTAGAACTTATGTCCTTATAAGGAACTAAAAAAGATTCTCTTATTTCCGTAGGAAGCTCAAACTTCGTAAGCTTTTCATCATCCGCTATATATAATCTCAAAACAACTCACCAACTTCCCTTTATCTCTCTATTCTAAATATCAGTATACTTGCAAAGGCGAAATTTGTCAATTTATAAAAATCCTTTTTTTAATGGAAAAAGATTAATATATAAATATATTATAAAAAAATGAATTTACCATTATTAAAATCTAACTTTACATTCTTTTTTTCGACAAAATATATGAAAATATTATCTATAATATACGGCTATAAAAGAAAGGAAAAAGTATATGGACTATTATAACAAAATAAAAAATGAACTAATAAATAATGAAGTATATAAAAAAGTAAAAGATTATTCTAAAAATAGAAGTGATTTAAAAACTTATTATAACGTTGGTAAATTACTTAGTGAAGCTGGCAGGCAGTATGGTGAAGGAATAATAAAGAAATATTCTGAAAAGTTAACTTTAGAATTAGGAAGAAAATATTCTCAAACATCATTAAAGTATATGAGACAGTTTTATAACTTTCAAAAAGGTCAGCCGCTGGCTGACCAATTAACATGGAGTCATTATCAGGAATTATTACCTCTAAAGGATAGGAACAAAATAAATTATTATATTCGTATATGTGAAGAACAAAATTTAAGTAAAAGAAAACTTAGAGAAAAAATAAAAAACAAGGAATATGAAAGATTGGATGATAAAGTAAAGCTTAAGCTTATTAATAATGAAGAGTCTAAAGTTCAGGATTTTATCAAAGATCCTATACTTATTAAAAATAGATATAATAAAGAAAATATATCTGAAAAGATGTTGCAAGATTTAATACTAGAGGATATGCCTAGTTTTTTAGAAGAACTTGGTAATGGATTTTGTTTTATAAAAAATGAGTATCCAATTAAAATTGGTAATCGTTATAATTATATAGATTTACTTCTTTATAATATTAATTTTAATTGTTATGTGGTTTGTGAACTTAAAACTACGGAATTAAAAAAAGAGCATATTGGCCAAATACAAGCTTATATGAATTATGTTGATAAAAATATAAGGACTAATAATCAAAATCCTACCATCGGTATTATTATTTGTAAGAAGAATAATAAGTTTGTTATGGAGTATGTTTCTAATGAAAATATTTTTGATAGAGAGTATGAATTAGTTTAAAAAAAGAAACCATTAGTTAATAGTTTCTAATCCAAAAACGCAATTATTATATATAAATTTTATTAGCTTTTCATCATTACCAGTATCATAGTATTCAGTTAATAATTTATTAAATTCTAAAAGATTATCTTCTTTTACAGTTATTATTCCTTTACCGTTTTGAATCATAATCTTATTTGCAACAATCATGCTGGTTCTTTTATTACCATCCCAAAAAAGTTGTTTTCTCATACTATAAAGCATAAATTTTATTGCTCTTAAAGTAACTTCTTCAATTTTTAATATGTTTGAAATTTCTTTTTCTACGATTTCATAAACTGGAATATCAGGTATATAATTAGTTCCCGATATTCCTACTTTACCATCACGTAGAACTCCCC
>CAPZYV010000111.1 GCA_948750805.1 uncultured Bacilli bacterium
CCTATATCGCTTATATTTTATATAAAATATCCTCAAAAGATAGAATTGGGTATTACGGAAGATATGCAAAATATAGAAGAACTCCTATAGAAGAAGCTTATAATAGAATAAAAAATGGAGAAAAATTTGTTATAAGACTAAAATCTCCTGGAGATTTTGAAAAGAAGGTTACGGTTAAAGATTTAGTAAGAGGTAATATTACGTTCCCTGAAAATGATATGGATATTGTAATAATGAAACAAGATGGACTTCCAACTTATCATTTTGCACACTTAGTAGATGATTATTTAATGCATACTACTCATATTATTAGAAGTGATGAGTGGGTATCTTCTTTACCAGTACACGTACAGTTATTTAGCATGTTAGATGCTAAACCACTTAAGTATGCACATTTATCTCCAATTATGAAAGATGATAATGGAACAAAAAGAAAGCTCTCAAAAAGAAAAGATCCTGAATGTGCGATGCATTTTTATCATGAAAAGGGTATTCCAACAGAGGCTGTTAAATTATATTTAATGACCCTTGCAAATACTAACTTTGAGCAATGGATGGATGCTAATAAAGATAAAACGATAGATGATTTTGAATTTAGTTTTAATAAGATAAGTAAATCTGGTGGTTTATTTGATATGGAAAAACTTAATAATATTTCTAAAAACTGCCTATCAAGAATTAAAGCTTGCGAGTTTTATGAAATGCTTGTAAATTATACTAAAGAATATGATGAAGAGTTTTACAAACTTATAACGAAGTATAAAGACTTTACTATTGGTCTTTTAAACATCGAAAGAGAGCAAAAAAAGCCAAGAAAAGATTATGCAGCATTTAGTGAAGTTAAAGAACTTGTTTGGTATATGTATGATGAATTATTTGGGAAGCACGAAAAAACTTATGAGTTTACTAATATAACTGATAAAGATGAAATAATTAAAGTAATGAAAACATACATAGAAAAATATTACGATGAAGAAGATGATCAAACTACTTGGTTTGAAAAGATTAAAGATTTATCAGAAGAGTTTGGATACGCAAGAGAGGTTAAAGAATATAAAGAAAATCCTGATAATTATAAAGGTCACGTAGGTGATGTTTCAATGGTAATTAGAGTAGCACTTACAACAAAAGCAATGACTCCTAACCTTTATGATATTATGAAGTTATTTGGAAAGAATAGAATTATAAAAAGAATAGAAGAATTAGAAAAAAATATCTAATTCTTTTATTTTTTAGGGGAATTTTAAAAGTTATGGAGAAGTATAAAATTGAGAGGGCCTAATGATGGGTAGTAGCTTTCCAACAATTTCTGGGTAAGAAAGGGTTGGGTGATAATATGAAAGAAGAAAGAAAATTTCCTAAAGTAATAATTATCCTTTTAATTTTATTAATAGCTCTGCTAATTTTTAAAATATAAAAGAAAAAGCGTACTTACCCAGGGGGGTGTACGCTTTTTCCTTATACACATAAGGAAAGCTACTAACCTTAAGTTAGGTGCTCTCACTAATTAAATTATACAAGAAACTAAGGATTATGTAAATGTTTAAAAGAAAAAAAGAATTAATAGTAAATGGTTTTAAATTAGATAAAGAACAAATTAAGGCTGTAACCACAAAAAGAAAAAATGTTCTTGTTCTAGCGGGAGCAGGATCAGGTAAAAGCTTAACTATTATTGGAAGGGTTAAATATTTAATACACAATTTAAAAGTTAATCCTAAGGATATTTTATGTATTTCTTTTACCAATGACGCAGTAAATAATCTAAAGGAAGATTTAAATGAAAAAGAAGTAGGTATTATGACCTTTCATAAATTGGCCTTAAAAATATTAGGTAAACAAAAAGAAGTATTGTCAGAAAATATGTTAAAAGATATAGTTATGGATGCTTTTTCTGATTACACTTTATTAGCTTTATATAACATAACTAAAAGTGAAATGATAAACTTAATAGAAACGTTTATAAATTTATTTAAATCTAATAATTATAAATTTGATATGTTTTATAAATTTATAAATAAAACACGTTCTAAAGAAAAAAGATTATTAAAAGAAATAATGAAATGTTATATATGTTACGAATCATATTTAAAAAAGGAAAACTTAATGGATTTTAATGATATGATTAATGATGCTATTGAAAGATTATATTACTCTAATGTTAGGTATAAATACATAATAATAGATGAGTATCAAGATACATCTATTACAAAATTTAATTTTATAAATAAATTATTAAAGTTATCTAACGCATCTTTTTTTGCTGTAGGAGATGACTTTCAATCAATTTATAGATTTACTGGATCTAATTTAAAAATAATTACTGATTTTAAATGTTATTTTCCATTTGGTAAAGTATTTAAACTAAAAAATACATATCGTTCACCTAATGAATTAATTAAAATAGCAGGCAAATTTATCATGAAAAATAAAAATCAAATAAAAAAGAAATTAAAATCAAATAATAAGTTGAAAAACTCGGTAGAAATAGTTTACTATGATGATCTAAATACTAGTATAAATA
Organism: uncultured Bacilli bacterium; assembly: GCA_948750805.1. The sequence continues at coordinate 2,522 of CAPZYV010000111.1, forward strand.
GTGTAGTAAAAGAAGATAATATTGATAATTTGTTTATATTATCTAGAAATAACCATGATTTAGAAAAGGTTGATAATCTAAACATAAATTATAGAAAATTAACTATTCATAAATCTAAGGGGTTACAATCAGATTATGTCTTTGTAATAAATTTAAATGATAATAAAAATGGTTTTCCAAACAAAATTAAAGATCATGAAATATTAAGATATGTAAATGGTTATAAAGAATATTATCCATATGAGGAGGAAAGACGTTTATTTTATGTAGCGCTTACTAGATGTAAGAAAAAGGTATATTTATTTTCACCAAAAAATAATCCATCTATGTTTGTAAAAGAAATAAGCAAGTATAAAAAGGTAAATGTACGAGAAAACTAATTATGGTGATATATATGTTTTATAATTATAAGATTAAAAATGATATTTTATATTTATATGTGGATGATAGGTGTGAAATAGGAAGTTTATTTAATAGTGATAAAAATAGGAGTATTACATCAAAAGTAAAAAAATATATTAAGGACCATAAAATAGAATTTAATGGATTTAAAGTTATTTTGCTACTTAGCGGATTAATGCTTGGAACAGTTTATTTAAATAAAAATCCTATGGTTAATAACTATGATGTATATAAAGATAATAAATATGTTTATAACATAGTTGATAAAACTGTTCCTGATATTTCTGTGGAAGAAAAAATAGACGATTTATTAAAAGACGCAGCAGAAATAAAAGAAGATGCTGAAGTAACTAAAACAGTTCAAAATAATAATTCTATAAAAAAACAAGAAAGTAAAGAAACAAGTAATAATACTAAAGATGATACTGCAAATAGTTCTATTACTAACAACAATAATTTTTCTACAGGAAAAGTAATAACTTTAAATAGAACACGTGGAGATGTTGTGCAAATAAATTTAGAAGAATATTTAATTGGGGTAGTAGCTGCTGAAATGCCAGCATCATTTAAT
>CAPZYV010000112.1 GCA_948750805.1 uncultured Bacilli bacterium
CATTCCATTTATTGTAATTGATAAATATAGTACTACTGGTTCAACAAATGATAAAGATTTCTTAGTTGATGAAATTAATAAAGCTCATAAAAATAATAATTATCTAGATGTTGTTGAAAAAGTATTAAATGAAAATAAAGATTTAAAACCTACATTTGAAATATTAAAAAAATAACTAGCTTTCTCTAGTTATTTTTTATTTTAGTTAAAATATTATTTAAGCAGTTTTCTAAATCTTTTACTGTACCATTATTTGAAGCAAAATAATCAGCATAAGCAATAGGTCCACCTTTATCCATATTTTCTATTTCGCCTAAATCTCTCCTTATAGCTTCTTCTTTGGTATGAGGCCTTATTACTCTTTCGCTTAATCTTTGATAACGAATATTTTTATCAGCTATTATAGCAATAACAGCTAAGTCAGAACCAAACTCTTCATTTAGTATTTTAAGCTCAGCCCAAGAGTATAAACCATCAATTATAACATTATTATTAATACTGTAATCTTTTATTTTAGGTAAAGATAAAGTAGCATATGCACCCATACCATATTCTTTTCTTAACCCTTCACGCATATTTTTTTCATTCTCTGGCGTAATAGGAATATTTTGTTCTCGTAGTTTTTCTAAAGTAATACCGCCAAAATAAATTTTTTTAAATCCTTGTTTTTCAAAGTATTCTACTGCAACAGATTTCCCTACTCCACACATACCAACAATAGCAATAATTTTATTCATATAATACCTACTTTCTTTTGCTTTCTGTAATAATTTCCATATCTTCTGTTAAAAATTTAATTCTTTCTATTATTCTTCTTGCTTTAACATTATCAACATTACTTTTTGTAGTTGATAAAGCATATTCTAATTCTTTCATGGTTAAATTAGAAGTAAAAAAGGTTATTAAATGCTTATTCATCCTATTTTGTAAAATAGTTCCTAATACTTCATCTCTTCCCCATTCACTTACTTGTTCTGCTCCAATATCGTCTAATAATAATATTGGTACATTACTATAATAATTAGTTTTTTCAACATAAGTATTCCAATCATCTTTAAGTTCCCTAAGTACTTCTTGAAAATATATAATACATACTTCTGCTCTTTTTTTATTTTTAAGTTCATTTAAAAGAGCACTAATAAGATAAGTTTTCCCACTACCAAAAGGTCCATGTAAGTAAAGCCCTTTTAAGTCTTTTATACCATCATATTCATCATAAAAATTTTTAAGCCATTTTATTACTTTTACTCTATTTTTATCCGTAACATCAATGTCCTTAAAAGATGCCATTGCAAGTTCTTTAGCTGCTGTCATTTTACTAGCTAACATTTCATCATTTTGCTTTTTATATTTACAAGGTACAAAAACTAAATCAATTGTTTTATCATAAACTTTAGGATATTCATAATGACCTAATACTTTATTTTTACACTCATATAGCCCTTTACAATTTTGACAATTTTTTAACTCTTCTACAGAATCTTCTAATTTTGAAGTGTTAAGTGCTCCTACTTCCTCAGTTATGCCAAGTTTCTTAACTAGGCTTTTAAAAGTTTCATCTTTCATACTTTCTTTATAAGAACTTTTAAGATTACCTTTTATATCTTTACCCAAATTTTTAATACTTTCCATATTATCACCTAAACTCTTTTAATAGCTCAGCAAGTTCTTCTTGTTCCTCTTTACTTGCTTCAACTTTTTCGATATTTTCATTAAACCATACTGGAACAGGAGCTTCTCTCGTAGTCTTATATGTTTTTTTCTCGCTAGTCTTCTGTAATTTTTTATGTTCTTTTTCTGCAAAACGCATTGCTTCTTCCGCTGTTTTTAAACCAGCTCTTTTCCATTGACCCGCGATAGTTTCAACATATTTTAAAGTTAAACTATTATTATTTTTCTTTAAAACATAATCAACTAAAACATTAACAACCGCTGGAGTAAGTTCTAAATCAATGAGTAACATTTCTAAAAGTTTTAAGTCTCTAGCTGTAGGATTAACTCCTTTATATTTATTTTTTAAAAAATCATAGGGACTAGTGTTTTCAAATACACCGATAATTCTTCCTTTTTTAGAATTATCTCCCATTGGCGTTTTTAAATACTCAGGTTGAGTTCGATAAATAAGAGTTGGCAAAGTTCCATTGTTAAATTGATAATATTTACGAGCATTTTTTCTTAGTGTTTCTTTATCAATAGAACCATTCTCATTAATGCTAGCTCTAATTAATTCTGTTATTTTTAAAGAATCTAAATCATAAATAAAAGATAAATTAATCAGTAACTCACGCATTTTTTTATTAAAAGATTTTTCTTTAATAATACCTTTAGGCATTCCACTAATAATCATATCAAAATCTAAATCAGATTTTATATTAAGGGGTAACGTTTCTCTTTCTCGAGCTTCTATTACAGGACAACTTGTAGCTTCAAAAGTTTCATTTAAAGTTTTAGTAATATCTTCATAATCCCTTAAATCAATACTAACTTTTTTATAAGTTTTCTTTAAATCGTTATATTCTATTTCTCCAACATTATTATATAAAACAATATTTAATATTGGATTATTAAAAAATTCAGAAGCACTTAAAGGTGAATAAAGTTCATATACATAAGAGTTTACTTCCCCTTCTTTAAAATAAGTTTTAATCAGTCCAACTGCTTCTAAAGCTTCTCTAGCATTTTTAATACTTTCTAAATCACATTTAAGCAAACTCATTAAATGATGATGATTAAAATCTTTACTCATTATTTCTAAACGGTCTAAATCACTCCATAAAGTAAGATATAAAGATGTTGCACCAAAGCCAATAATCGGTTCATATAAATTAATTAAATTTTTACGGTCTTGTTCAGTTAAAATAGTTTTATTTACGACAACATATTTATCTGCCGGTAAAAGCGTAATTAATTTCATATTGCACCACCATTTCATTAATACTATTATAAATTAATATTTATTTTTAAACAAGTAATTATAATGAAAACTTCAAATTTATGAAATTTTTTCTTTTAATATTTCTACTTTATCTAATTTTTCCCAAGATAAATTATTTTTACCAAAATGCGAATATAAAGTACTATCTTTGTAACAAGTATTTTTTAAATTTAATTCTTTAATAATATTGCTAGGTCTAAAATCGAATACTTCTTTTATTATATCTAAGATTTTATTTTCAGCTATAGTATTTGTATTATATGTATCAATACTTATATCGACTGGAGCAGATATACCTATGGCATAAGCTACTTTTACTTCACATTTCGAAGCAATACCACTAGCAACAATATTTTTTGCAACATATCGTGCATAATAAGCTGCACTTCTATCAACTTTAGTATAATCTTTACCACTAAAAGCTCCACCACCATGATGTGCTATACCACCATAAGTATCAACTATAATTTTACGTCCTGTAAGACCACTATCTCCAACTGGACCACCAATTACAAATCTTCCTGTAGGATTTACTAAAAATTTAGTATT
>CAPZYV010000113.1 GCA_948750805.1 uncultured Bacilli bacterium
TTCCCACCATTACTCATGAAAATATAGAAAAATATTAGAGCAATAAGCATTTGAACTAATAGCTTAGTTGTAATTGTTAAGCCTTTATTATTATGAAACTTTATTTTTAAATAATCATCAACACAACCTAAGACAGCATAAGCTATAAAAACAAATACTAAAATTATTAAATTAGACGATAATTTTATACTTCCATTTATATATAAAAGTATTAACGCTACTATTGTTGGAATAATAAATATTAAACCTCCCATAGTTGGAGTTCCATCTTTTTTTAAATGTCTTTCACCAATAAAATGACTAACATATTGGCCAATGTGAAATCTTTTTAATAAAGGTATTAATATTAAGCCAGTTACAATGGATATGATAAATCCTAAAAGAATTGCCATTGCAGTTTTTGCCAGTAGTAACATAACCCACCTCTTTCAGTTTTATTATACTACGTATTACTTTAAAATTCTTGTATTTAAGTAAATATTTGACATTTAAACGTCAAACTACCCGAGTAAAATTTTTATTGTTTCTCCTTCTTTAACATAATAATCACTAGCTGGCGATTGATAAATAACTTTTTCACCAGTACCAGAATATTCAATTTTAAAACTTTTTAAAGTTTTAGTTGCTTCTTCTTTACTCATTCCAACAACATTAGGTAAAATTAAATATTTTTTATCAATCCATGTATATTCTCTTGGCATACCTTCAGTACTTGGCTTTATATCTAATATGTCAATGGCTGAATTTAAAACACTTTTAACAATAGGTGCTGATACAACTCCTCCATATTGAGTTACTCCCTTAGGGTTATCAATCGCCGCATACACAATTATTTCAGGGTCATTAGCTGGTAAGAATCCCATAAATGATAAAATATAATTACCATCCATATATTTACCATCTTTTACTTTTTGGGCTGTTCCTGTTTTTCCCCCTACTCGATAATTTTCAATATAAGCATTTTTACCTGAACCATTTGCCACAACACTTTCTAAAGCATGTCTTACTAGTTTGCTAGTTTCTTCCTTAATTATTCTTTTTTCTGCGTTTGGTTCAATTTTCTTTATTATACTTCCTGTTTCACTTTCTAAGAATCCTCCAACAATATAAGGCGTATAAAGTATGCCCCCGTTAATGGCTGCTGATACTGCTCTTATTTGTTGAACTGGCGTAACACTTATACCTTGTCCAAAACTTGTAGTCGCAAGTTCTACAGGACCCATTTTTGAAACGTCAAATAAAATTCCTGAAGACTCACCATTTAAATCAACTCCTGTTTTATTACCAAAACCATATTCTTTAATATATTTCATTAATTTTTCTGTACCTAAAGTTTGACCTATACTTACAAATCCTGGGTTGCAAGAATTTTCTACAACTTCTAACATGGTTTGAGAGCCATGACCACCATGGTTCCAACAGTGAATTGTTGCCCCATCAACATTTATTGCTCCAGAATCGTGAAATCTATCTTCAAATAAATTTATAGTTTGTTCTTCTAATGCTGCTGATAAAGTAATTATTTTAAATGTACTTCCAGGTTCATAAGTCATCCATATCGGTAAATTACGATTTATAACCTCAGTACTATATTTTTGATAAGAATTACTGTTAAAATTAGGACGACTAGCCATAGCTAATATTTCTCCCGTTTTAGGATTCATCGCAATAATTAATCCTTGTTCAGGATTATATTTAGAAAAAGCATTATCCAGTTCATTTTCCACAGCTAATTGTAAACGAATATCTATACTAAGTTCTAAAGTTATTCCGCTAGTTGGTGCTTCATAAACTTCTGTAAGTTCAAGTTTATTTCCTTTACCATCAGAAAAATATTTTATAGCACCATCTGCTCCTGTAAGATATTCATCATAATAAAGTTCAATACCTGACAAACCTTGATTATCGATTCCTACATAACCTAAAACATGAGATAATACAGTTTCATAAGGATAATATCTTTTACTTTCCTTAAGTAGATATACACCATCATAATTTAAAGCATTAATTTTCTCAGCTACTTCATAGCTTAACCTTCTACCTTCGGGATGAACCCTTTCAATTGAAGTTCTTTTTGTAACATGTCCTAACATATCTTTATAATCTGAACCTAAAATATCTGATAATGATTTTGCGACTAATTCAGGTTCTTTTATTTGCCCTGGAACTACTACTAAAGAGACTGTTGTCACATTAGTCGCTAAGACTTCTCCATTACGGTCTACTATTAAACCTCTATCTGCTTTAATAGGTAGTTCTCTACTCCATAAACTTTCAGCTAGATTATTAAGTTTTTCATAAGTAAATACTTGGATATAAAATACTTTAATAATAATTGCTATAAGAACAAATATACATATTAAAAAAACAAATCTAATTCGGTCGTGTATTTCACTAAAAAACATATAATCACCAATAAATTATATGTTTAACTAGTATTTTTAGAAAAGAGACTTGCATTATTTTTGAAACTATTTTAATATTAAAATAGATAGGATTTGATATAATGGATTTTAATAAAATAAGTTTTCCACCATTTATTCCCTCGTATAAAGATTATTTTAACTTAGCTAAAGACCCATCTATTAAAGAATTTGTATCATTTTCTGAAACAGATTCTAATTTAATATTTTATGATAATGAAGTTGCGGGATTTTATTAAGTAGTATATCGTAGTGACGAATTAAATGATAGAGAAATATATATTGCTCTTTTAGCAAAATTTAGAGGTTTTGGTTTGGCTCAATATGTCGTTAATACTCTTTGTCAAAATATTTTTGCTAATGATATAAATTGTACTTCTATTCATATGTCTATTGATAAAGATAATTTTTCTTCTATTAAAATGGCTGAAAGTTTGGGTTTTAAAAGAAATGAAGAATTAGAAGCTGAATTAAGACTATATAATGATTTTAGAACTCTTATTTACACTTTACCAAGCAAAAATATTTCTAGATAAAAAAAGCATTTATTTTGATTTATAAATGCTTTTAATTTCTGTAATTATATCTTATAAAATATTTTATATTTTTTATTTAAATATCTTATTACAACAGCTATAATTATAATTAAAAAACCAAATAAAATTATATTACCATTTCCTGTAGGTGGATTAATAATTTCTTTATTATCTATTTTTTTAAAATAATAGTTGACAGTAATATTTTCTTTAGCAATACCATTTGCATTATCAGGGATTTTTATAAGCTCCCATTTTTCTTTATCAATTTTATCACAATCGGTTTTATATTCTTCACCTTCAACTATTTCTAATATATCTGTATCAGCTATTTTTTTATTTTCTTTATCTTCTAAATAATTTATAATTACTGTATATTTGTTTTTTTCCGGATTATAATTAAAGTAATAGTTAACAGTGGTATTCTCTGTCACAACTCCAGTTGCATTATT
>CAPZYV010000114.1 GCA_948750805.1 uncultured Bacilli bacterium
TTAATGAATTCATTCCTATTTTAATACCAAATATAAACGTTAAGAAAAACCATATAATAGTTAAAACGTAAAGAATTAATGGTATTTTATTTTTTAATAATAATTTCAAATTCTTTAAATTATCAAATATAATTGATATAGAAATTGAAGCAGGTAATATAACTAATAAAGCATATCTTATTTTATCAATAAAAGCTATATCAAAAAAAGTATAAACTCCTAAAAATAAAGTTATTATGTATAATGAAGCTATTATTATATACTCACTTCTTTTTGTTATCTTCATATGACCAACTCCTATAATGCATGTTAATTATACCATAAAGAAAAATACTTTAAAAGTTAAATCAAAAATAAAAGATCAAATTTCTCTGATCCTTAATCCATTTCAACTATGTATAGTTTTTTATTTTCTTTTATAATTATCATTTTAGCATTATTTTCATAACCAAAGTCTTCTTTATAATCCCATGTGATTGTTATTTTATATGCATCTACGGTAGTTCCTTGCGAACTAGTTGTAGTCTTTGATTTTGAAGAAGTAGCCGTAGTTTTAGTATCCATAATCTTAAAAGTAGTATTTTCTATACTAACGTCTTTTATTTCACTTACTTCTGGTAAGTCTTGTTTTCTACTATCTGATTTAACTTCTAAATACTTATAAAACGTACTTCTAGCTTCTTCTATGAAATTATCTCTCATACTATCTTTAATGAACTCTACTCCGCCTATATCATTTTTTGATAACTTATTATCTAGTGTATAAAAATCTATTATAAATAATTTTGCTATAGACTTAGCATATTCATCATAATTAACATCTTTTTTTGATAATATTTTTTCTAACTTATCAAATTCATCTTTATATATTTTTGTTTCGTTTTCCTTTAATGCATAACCATATTCTGGAATTTCTTTTATTGTTTTTACCACTACTTCTTCTTCATTAGGAGATAAAAATTTATATGTAAGTATTCCAGCGATTGCTAATATAACTAATATTATTAAAATAATTAATATTTTTTTACTTTTTTTCATTTTTTTCTTCTCCCTCTAAATCGTATACGATAATTGAATCAGAAACTTCTAATATTTTATTTGCATATTCTTTATTTTTAACTATCTCATCTTCATTTACAACACTATCCTTAAGAAGCAAATATTCCTCTTTCTGAGCATTATAATACATTTTATCAGTTACCCAGTTACCATTAGGAAAAACTACTATATTATCATCAATACTAAATATATCATGACCTAAAGCATATTTATAATTAAAGTTGAACATGTTAGCAAGGGTTGGCATTGCATCATACATTCCCATCACTTTATCCACAGTTTTATTTAAGTTTTTATTTCCGCTACTATCTTTAGTCCATATGATGAAAGGTACTTTTCTATTTAATTCATAATTATAATAATCAACCTGTGTATATCTTTCGTCATCAGAATCATATTGTTCTCCAGTTTCAAAATCATAATTATAAAAATATCTATATTCTTTTTTAGCAATCTTGGCATCATGGTCACCATATATTACAAGTACAGTGTTATCAAGTAACCCTTCTTTATCTAAGTCATCCACAAAATCTCCAATTGCGGAATCAGCATAATGAACTGACTTAAAGTATCTTCCTAATTCAGTACCTTCCATATAAGGAAGAGATTTTTCCACAACATTTCCATTTTCATCAGTTTCAGTATATTTATAATCAACGCTATAATCACCATACTTATCCTCATCATCCCATGGGGTATGATTTGTTAAAGTAATTAAAGTTACGTAATAATTTGAATGTTCTTGATTTATTTTCTTTATTTTTTCCGTTGCTTGTTTAAAGAATACTTTATCCGATAATCCCATTCCCATTATGTCATCTTCATTTGAATAATCAAATGAACTTCTTGCATAAAACTTATCATAACCTAATGTTTCATGCATAACGTTTCTGTTCCAGAAAGATGCGTTATTAGCATGCATACTAGCAGCATAATAACCTTTTTGTTTTAAAATGTTAGGAATTGCTTCATACGTCCTTTTCCAATAGTTAACGAACACTGTACCAGTTGCCGCTGGTAAAAGTGATGTATTAAACGTGAATTCAGTATCACTAGATGTTCCAACACTTACTTGAGGATAATAATTTGAGAAAAATAATCCTTCTTTAGATAATTTGTTTAAATTAGGAGTAAGTTCTTGGTTGTTAAATGATAAAGTCATGTCTTGAGTCATTATACTCTCTGCGTGTATAACAATAATATTTTTACCTTCAAAGATATTGGTATAATCATTTGTTTTTGAATTAACATCGTCAGTTTTACTTTTTTCTTCATAAAAATCTCTAACTATTTTAGCAGCACTATCATAACCAAACATACTAGTAAACTTAGATTCAGTACTTTTTATTGCATCATTTAATTGGTATACATATATTCCAAATCTTTGAACTAAGTACTCTCTATTCCATTGTTTTTTAAGTCTACTATAATCTGATGATTGCATCATTGAAATAGTCATAAAAGTTACACAAAATCCTAAAATAATAGTATTTAAAAACCTTTTTTTAGAACGTTCTATTAATTCTACTTTGTCATAATATTTTTTCTTTTTTAATAGGATATGAACCATAAGTAAAACGATTGGTGGAAATATTAAAATAACATCTTTTAAATGAATTAATCCTGTTACAATAGTCCCATCCATATCACCTAAAAATGATGCGGTAGACAAAAGTGAAAAAGAAGCAAAAGATACGTAATTTTCATAATATACAGCATTTATAATACATGCCGCTGTCATAACAATGGTAAGTGGCATAAGTATCCTTATTTGCTTTTTAGGTTTTAAAAGATAGGCAAAAGCTCCAGTCATAAAAATAAACGCTAAATCTGCAACTATCGCTTTAAAGCTAAAAAGGTTCCCCATTGTAACTATTCTAAGAAGCCATGAATTTATTAGGTTTATTAAAACGTACGTAATAAATAAAATATTAGTTTTTATGTATAAAAATATACTTATCTCCTTTAGTCTTTTTTTTACTTTCAAATATATTTTTTTTAAAAATTCTTTTAATTTACTTTTCATAATAACCTCCTAAATATATCTTTAGAATAATATCATTATACCACAAAAAAAAGTCTTTGCATTAAAGACTTTAAAATTATAAATATTCTTAATATATGTATCTCTCAAAAGATTGGGCCCTTAATTCTTCTAATTCATTATTAATAGCATTTTTATCAGATTCATTACCCTCATTTTTTAATACACACATAACCGTTTTATATAAAACGTATAAATCCATTTTAATGGACAAGTTTTTTACGTATTTAACATCCAAATCTATTTTTTCTTTTATAGAAATATTATTTCTTCCACTACACTGCGCAAGGCCTGTTAAACCAGGTGA
>CAPZYV010000115.1 GCA_948750805.1 uncultured Bacilli bacterium
GTATATCGAACCAACTGGATATATAGTATCATAATTAACTGTGTTACCGGTTGTGGTGGTTGTAATACTATTTACGATTAGATTTCCATCACTATCTAAGTTAAATTTATTATTAGTACTTGTTATACAATCTATTGTTAAATTATTTGCTGTTATATTTATATTATCGTCTGTTTTAGTTATTGCTTCATTAATTATATCTGTATTCATTTTTTTCACCCCTTTTCTATGTACACTTATTTATATGTAGAGTACTACTAGAAAAGCGCTAGAATTATTTTTAGGCAAATAAAAAGTGGGAAGAATGGAAAGTCCCACATATGAAATTTGAAACATTCTCGCCTATACCTAAGAAAGATAAAAGCAGTACAGGCAAGATACATTTTGTATTGCATTATCATTATAGCTAACAAATTCTTACTAGTCAATAGTTTTGTGCTCATTTATGTTAATTTATCGTTTTTTTAATATTTCAAACTTTTTATAGCATATTCATAATCATCATTATTACAAATATAAGAACCACTTACAGCAATATCTAAGTTTTCTACTAACTTAATAGTTTCGTTATTAATACCACCATCCATAGCTATTTTAAAATTCAAATGATTATTTTGTCGAATATTTATTAGTTCTTTTAATCTATTTTTAGCTTCTGGTAAAAAGGTCTGTCCTCCTAATCCTGGTTCTACACTCATAATAAGTATTAAATCAATTAATGGTAAATATGGCATTAATTCTAAATAATTAGTACCTGGTCTTAATGTTAATCCTACTTTAATATTATTTTTTTTTATTAATTCAATCGTTTTAATAATATCTTTAGTAGCTTCAATATGAAAAGTTATATAGGCTGGTTTTAATTTAGCTAATTCTTCAATATAAATAATGGGGTCAAAACACATTAAATGAATATCTAAAGGTTTTTTGGCATCCTCTAATAATTTAGTAATACTTTCTATGGTAAAGTTTTTAGTTGGAACAAAGCCACCATCCATTAAATCTACATGAATATAATTAGCACTAGTTTCAGAAATTCTTTTAATAGTTTCTCGCTCATTATATTTACTTTTTAAATATGATACTGATATTTCCATTACTTCACCTCTTTATAAAATTACAATAATTATCATACCTCGATGGTAATATTTCTTTTTTCTTTAATTTTTCTTTAATACTACAATTTTGTTCTAAAATATGTGTACAATTTTTAAATTCACAATTATGATTTTTAAATTCTGCAAAGGAATTTCTTATTTCTTCATTTGAATATTTTGTTAAATCGAGAGAAGAAAATCCAGGAGTATCAGCAATAAAAATATTTGCTACTTCATGAAATTCAGTATGCCTAGTTGTATGTTTACCTCTATTTAATGCTTCGCTAATTTCCCCAATATTTAAATTTTTCGTAGGGTCTATTTTATTAATTAAACTAGATTTTCCAGCTCCGGTTTGACCTGTTAAAACAACATATTTTCCTTTTAAATATTTAACTAATCCATTTAGATTATCATTTCTAAATGTTTTAATTCCAATTTTATTATAATAATTTTGCAAATTATCTAATTCTTTTAATTCTTTAGCACTTGCTAAATCTATTTTAGTAAAACATATTACAGGTAAAATATTTGCTAAAATGATACTTGATATTTCTTTATCAAGTAAATTTAAGGATATTTCTGGTTTTTTTAAACTAGTTACGATAAGAGCTACATCAATATTACTTACATGGGGACGCATAAGTTCATTTTTTCTGGGTTCGATACTTAATATATAATTATTAACCTCATCAAATAAAACATTATCACCAACAAGAGGAGTAAGCTTCATTTCCCGAAACTTACCCCTAGCTTTACAATCATATAAATTATCATTTGCTAGTACAGTATAACTATTACTAATATTTTTTATTATTTTACCTTTTAACATAAACCATCATTGCAACCCTCATCTGGGTCACTTTCTATTGCTTGCGCTACTTTAATTTTAAATGTTTGTCCTGCAACAATTGTATAACCTTCTGGTTTTGATTGATAGAAAATTGTGCCAGCTTCATATTCACTAGTTTCAATATATTCTACTTCTAATTTTAATTCATAAGTATCAGCAAAATCCTGAACATCAGATATCGTATAAGTTCCATCTTTAAAGTTTGGATATTTACTTATAATATTAGGAATATATAAGGTAATATTATCACCAGTTGAAAGTTTTTCATTAGGTTTTGCTGATTGGTCAATTATTTTACCATCTTCATAATCTGTTTCTTTTCCTTCTTCTACATTTTTCTTTTCAACTATTACATATAAGCCTAAAGCTTCTAATTTTCCTTTTATTTCTAAATAACTTTTACCTGTATAATCTTCTATTGTAATTTGAGTATCTCCTAAAGAAATATATAAAGTAATTTCTGTACCACTTTTTCTTTTAGAGCCAATTGCGGGATTAGTTTTAACAACTTTTCCTTCTTCAATTTCGCTTGATGATACTTCCTCTTGTTTATCAACTACAATAAATCCAGCATCTTGAAGTTTATCTACAGCTTCTGTTACACTTAATCCTGTAACATCAGGTACAGATGATTGATTACCATTAGTTATAATTGGAATTAAAACTACTACGGAAGTTATTCCAACAACTAAGCCTGTAAATATAAAGGCTAAAATAATTAATAATTTATTTTGCTTTTTCAAATCATCACCCGTTATTTTCTTTGCTATAACCTCTTCTTTAGGTTCATTTTTATTTTCTTTATCTTTTTTTACCATTTTCATAATTTTTGTATCATCGGTATCATTTTCAGAGTATTTAAAACTAATAATTGGTTCTAATATTCTGGAATCATCTAAAGCCGTTTTTAAGTCTTCATGCATTTCCCTAGCATCATTGTATCTATTTTTAGGATTTTTAGCAGTAGATTTTTTAATAATATTTACAATACTATTAGGAACGTTTGCTACCTTTTCTCTTATATCTAAAATAGGTTCTTTTAAATGCTTAAGAGCTATTTCAACAGCATTATCTCCTTTAAATGGTAATTCTCCTGTAATAAGTTCATACATCACAATTCCCATGGAATATATATCACTTTGCAAAGTTGAACCTTGTCCACTAGCTTGTTCTGGTGGCAAATAATGAACACTTCCCATTACTGAATTTGTTTGTGTAAGTTGGGTGGCATTCATTGCCATAGCAATACCAAAATCGGTTATTTTTACTAAACCATTTTCTAATATCATAATATTTTGTGGTTTAATATCTCTATGAATTATATAAGA
>CAPZYV010000116.1 GCA_948750805.1 uncultured Bacilli bacterium
TATGTGACTAAGCCTAAAGACGAGGTTGAAAGAAATAATTTTATCTTATATTTTCTTGTTGCATCTTTTATAATTTTAGTAATATTTTCTTCTAATGAATTTTATCGTGCAATACTATTAATGCCATTTATGTTTATTCTGTTTGTTAATAATTCAAAAATATTTAGATTGAATGTAATATTAGAAACAATTGGAAGCTTTTTCTATCTTTTATCGGTATCTATCACTTCAAGCTACATCTTTTCATCAATAAATTCTATGAATAACACAATACTAACAAGTTTTGTAGCTTACGATGGAATAAAAAGGTATAGCTCTAAAATATTTTTTAAAACATATTTAGGTAAATCTATTGGAGCATTTACTAATATATCCGCAACAGTCGCATTTATAGCATTCATAATAATTTTATTTATAAATTATCCACGTAATAAATTTAAAATAGAAGATAATATGAAATTAGAACGATATATTATATGGATTCGTATGCTATCAACAATACCATTTATAATATATTTATTATTGTGTGTGTTATTTCATTAATAGAAAAGGAGTAAGAAAAATGATTAAATTCAATATACCACCTTATATAGGATTAGAAGAAGAATATGTAAAAAAATCTATTCATAATAGAAAAATTTGTGGCGATGGCGAGTTTACTAAAAAGTGTCATGAGTGGTTTAAAAATAAAACTAATAGCAACGTTTTATTAACAACATCGGGAACTTCATCTCTTGAAATGGCCGCACTTTTATGTGATATAAAGCCAGGTGATGAAGTTATATTACCATCTTTTACTTTCTCATCAACAGCCAATGCATTTGCCCTTAGAGGAGCTAAATTAGTATTTATAGATATTAGACCTGATACCATGAATATTGATGAATCATTAATTGAAGAAGCTATTACTGAAAAAACTAAAGTAATTGTTCCTGTTCATTATGCTGGTGTTTCTTGTGAAATGGATGAAATTATGCGTATTGCAAAAAAACATAATTTATTAGTAGTAGAGGATGCAGCTCAAGGTGTCATGAGTACTTATAAAGGAAAAGCTTTAGGAACAATAGGTGACTTTGGCTGTTATAGTTTTCATGAAACAAAAAATTATAGCATGGGTGAAGGCGGAGCTATATTAATTAAGAATCAAAAAGATTTCGAATTAGCAGAAATAATACGTGAAAAAGGTACAAATCGTAGTAGATTTTTACGAGGAGAAATTGATAAATATACATGGGAAGAAGCTGGGTCTTCATATTTGCCTAGCGATATAAATGCTGCTTATTTATATGCTGAATTAAAGGAAGCTGATAGGATTAATAACAATCGTTTAGAAAGTTGGCATCGATATTATAATAATTTAAAAGAGTTAGCCGAAAATAAATTAATTGAACTACCATTTATACCGGAAAATTGTATACATAATGCACATATGTTCTATATAAAAACTAAAGATTTAGAAGAAAGAACGGAATTAATGACTTATTTAAAAGAAAATGATGTTGCGAGTGCTTTTCATTATGTACCATTACATTCAGCTCCCGCAGGTAAAAAGTATGGTGAATTTAGAGGAGTAGATAAATATACAACAAAAGAAAGTAATAGACTTTTAAGACTTCCAATGTATTATAATCTTTTACCAGAAGACATTGATATAGTTTGTAATTTAATAATAGATTTTTATCACAGAAAAGAGCAATAATATGAAAAAATTAGTAATTATCGGAGCAAATGATTTTCAAAATCAATTAATACTAAAAGCTAAAAGTTTAGGTTATGAAACTCATGTATTTGCATGGCAAGATGGAGCAGTCGGAGCAAATAATGCTGATTATTTCTACCCTATAAGTATTATTGAAAAAGAAGAAATATTAAAAAAATGTCAAGAAATAAAACCAGAAGGTGTATGTTCTATAGCTTCTGACCTAGCTATAATAACAGTGAATTATATAGCAGAAAAACTAAATTTACCTAGTAATCCGATATCTTCAAGTATCATTTGCACTAATAAATTTGAAATGCGTAAAAAAATGGTTGAAAATAATATAAAAACTCCAAAGTTTTGTAAAATAGGACTAGGAGATGAAATAGATTTAAAAGATTTTAAATTTCCTGTAATTGTAAAACCTACTGATAGGTCAGGAAGTAGAGGAATAACTAAAGTCTTCAATAAAAGTGAATTGCTAGAAGCTATAAAAAAATCAGTCACTGAATCTTTCGAAAAAAAAGCTATTGTTGAAGAGTTTATTGAAGGAAATGAATATAGTTGTGAGTGCATCTCTTATAAAGGTAATCATCATTTTTTAGCTTTTACTAAGAAATTTACAACAGGTTCTCCTCATTTTATAGAAACTGGTCATGTTGAACCATCAGATATTAAAGAAGAATATCATGAAAAAATAATTACCGAAATATTTAAAGCACTAAATGCTTTAGGAATTAGAAATGGTGCTAGCCATACTGAATTTAAAATTGATTCTAATGGTAATTTTGGCATAATTGAAATAGGTGCTAGGATGGGTGGAGACTGCATAGGTTCGGATTTAGTATTATTATCGACTGGTTATGACTATGTAAAAATGGTAATTGATGTTGCTTGTGGTAATGATTTAGAGTTAAAAAGAATATCAACGCCTACTAAAGCGGTTGTTAAATTTGTTTTTACAGAAAAAGATTATCAAGAAATGCTAGATTTTACTAAGAAAAATCCTGAAAAAATATATCGTATAAGCGAGATGGATAAAAATAATATGGGACATGTTAGTGATTCTGCAACAAGAGTTGGATATTATATTTATACTCTTTAATATTGAAAGTAGGAAAATTTATGAAACAAAAAATTATAGTATTAGGAGCCGCTGGCAATTTAGGAATGTACTTTATTGACCATTTACTAAACAATCTAAATATGGAACAATATGAAATTATAGCAACTGGCACTAAAAAAGAATACCCTTATGAATTTTATAAAGGAAAATATATACAGTTAGATATTACATCTGAGGAAGATTTTAATAAACTACCAAAAGATAATGTTTATGCTGTAGTAGATTTTGCTGGAATTCTTCCTGCTTATTTAAAACAAGATAATCCTCATAAATACATTGATGTAAATATTACAGGAACTCTAAATGTTCTTGAATATTGCCGTCAAAACAAAATTGACCGTATAATATATACGCAAACCTGGGCTGATTTAAATGGCTATTTGAAAGATAAATTACCCCTTAAGCCATATTGGGAGAGAAAGTCAATCTTTACTGGTGACCA
>CAPZYV010000117.1 GCA_948750805.1 uncultured Bacilli bacterium
AGCTTCAAAATACCATAACATATTATACAGTTTATTTAATATATCATTTATAACAATTTTAATATTTTTTCTATCATTTATAATTTCACTAACTTTTTCATTATACTTATTTAATTCTTTTTCATACTCTTCTTTTAGTTCATCACTAGTTATATAACCATGATTTTTCGTTAAAACACCACTATCAATAATTGCAATATACTCCTTTAATTCTTCTAAATAAGCTTTAGCTTCCTTAAGTTCCGGAACATCATACGGATTATCCATATCAAGGTAAGCTATTCCGTTTTTTTCTAATAATTTTCCAGAAATATCAGGATGAACATTTTCAAAATCACCTGATAATAAAACCATGTGTATAGGTATTGCGTCCATCTCTATCGCAATATCCTGCATTCTAACATGATTAAATGCAAATATTATTGGTCTACCTTTATACTCAGGATGTTTTTTATACTGGTTATTTAAAAAGCTTTTAAAAGCTTTTGCATAAAAAGTTTTCTTATATTTTTTTTCTAATTTCTGCTTTATTTCATTCATAAAAGTTTTTTCACGTTCTATGCATTCATCATTTTCATAATAAAAATCCTTCTTATATCCACTTAACGTATTAAAAAGTTTCATCAAATAATATAATACGTTATGCAAATATAAATTTTTTTCTATGATTTCTAATTCTTCAGCTGGAAGACCATTATCTATTCTAGCTTGTCTTCTTTGTTTTAAAGATTCTTGTTCTTGTTTTAATTTTTCTTGTTTTCGCAACATTTTTCCTTCTTTAGCCATCAAAACCACCCTTGTTTTATATTCTTACTACTAAATACTACATGAAATGTATTTTAACATAAAACAAAGAATATGACAACAAATAAAAAATATTGGTAACAAAACCAATACTTTATCTTATTTCAATATATTTTTTATTATCATTATCATCTTTTTTAGGAACCATTATTTTTAAAACACCACCATTAAATTCTGCATCTATGTTTTCTTTATCTAGACCATTTAAATAAAAAGATCTTTGATATTTACCATAAGTTCTTTCTCTATGAACATAGTTTCTATCACTGTCATCATTATTATTTTCACTAGTTTTTTCAGCGGTAATGGTTAAATAATCATTTTTAGCTTCCACCTTTATATCTTCCTTATTAAATCCTGGAATATCCATTTCTATATGATAGTTTCCGTCTTTTTCATATATATCGCACTTCATGTTGTTTTCTCTTGATAAAGAAAAATCATCGAATAAATCGTTGGTAAAAAATCCTCTTGGTATTAAATCCATGTTAATCATTCCTTTCATTTTTATTTTACGTAGTATTTTTTATTTCATTCAAAAAAGACAAAGTTATTATTCTTTGTCTTCATTTTCATATAAGGTTTTATACACCCGACTTGTTTCAAGCAACTCTTTATGCGTTCCGAAATCAGCTATTCGTCCCCTATCAACAACGTAGATTATGTCTGAATCAACGATTGTGGATAATCTATGAGCAATAATTATTACGGTATGGTCTTTTACTAAGTCATCAATAACCTTTTTGATATAACTTTGAGACTGGTTATCAAGCGCAGAAGTTGCCTCGTCAAACAAGATTACCTTACTTTCTTTAGCAAGTGCTCTTGCAATTGATAGTCTTTGTTTTTGACCTCCAGATAAATTAACTCCTCCTTCCCCAAGTAATGTATCATACTTTTTAGGAAGAGTTTCAATGTACTCATCTAAGTAAGCCATCTTACAGTATTTTTTTATTTCTTTTAAAGTAATATTTGGTTTTATAACCTTAAAATTCTCTTTTATTGTTCTATTAAACAAGAATGGTTCTTGTCTTATTACAGAAATGTGTTTTCTTAAATTTTCTTCTGTTAAATCTTTAATATCAGTATCATCTAAATAAATATTACCTTTTTCTGGATCAAATATTCTAGTTATTAAATTAAATAACGTAGATTTTCCTTGTCCAGATCTTCCTATTACTGCTATTTTCTTTCCTGTTTCAAAGGTTACGGAAAAATTCTTTAACGTTATATCTTCATTCTTATAACCAAAAGTAACATTCTTAAAAGTTATATTACCAACTGGCCTTCTTACGTTAATATTACCAAATTTATCATCCTCATATAAAGAATTATCAACTATCTCATTAATTCTTCTAAGCGATACAAATAACCTTTGGTACATTCTATTCATTCCAGTTAAATTATCAATAAGCCAAGTAAACTTATAAATATACCATGTCATTGCCATGAAAAAACCAATACTTATTTTTCCATAATATATACCTATTAAACAAGTTGCAAATACCAAGCATTCTAATGTGAACTTAACTATCCACATAATCATGGAATAATTTCTATGCAAGTTTATATCTTCTACGTCTTTATCAAATATTAATTTTCTAAGCTGAGTTATTTCGCTTGATAAATAATCTTTTATTCCAAGTGTTTTTATTTCTCTTATACCACGAATTGATTCGGTAGAAAGTGCAGTAAACTCATCTTTTTTAGCCTTAAGTTCTTTATTTATTTGTTTAATCCTAGGATTAAACATCTTTGTGATTACAAAGATAATGGAAACAAAAATAATTATTTGGACACCAACTACCCAGGAGTTGAAGAATATATAAACTAATATAAATATACATCCTAAAGTATTTATTAAAACTTGAATAATGTTATTAAACATATTAGATAGCGTTTCAGTATCAGTAGTTATTCTGTTTATAAGTTCTCCACTAGACTTTTCTTCAAAAGCATAAGCTGGTAAATTAAGTGTTTTTTTATAAACCATTATACTCAATTTTCTTGATAAGTTAGCTTCTACTTTACTTGCTATTTTAACTCCTATGTTATCAAGAATATTATTAAAGAAAACGCTAATTATAAAGTAAGCTCCTAAAAAGAACAAAGCCATTTTTATATTTAATGCAACTATCGCTTCAATTATTTCACCATGTAGCCAACCATTAGAAATTGATAAAAGTGAACTTATCAAAATACAAATAAACGCAAAAATTAGTTTTCCTTTTTCGTTTTTAACTAAGGTATATATGTTCTTAAATTCTCTTAAACTTTTCTTCTTTTCTTTTTCTTCAGTCATATTATCACCGCTTTCATTATTTTATAGTATAATTCATTTTATCCAAAGAATTAACATATAAATTAAATTCTTTATAAGATAATCCTGGTTCTACTTCAAAGAACTCAGTAGTAGTTCTTTGAAATCCTCCATTTGGAATTGGTTTATTTTTTGACATG
>CAPZYV010000118.1 GCA_948750805.1 uncultured Bacilli bacterium
AAAAATAATGAGTGTACAATATATAACATAAGACCTATCGATTGTAGGATTTTTCCTTATGATATTAAATTGGAAAAAGATGGTAATTACTATTTGGTTTATTATAAAACAGATATGTGCCAAATCAAAAATGAAAAGTTAAAAGATATAAAAATGGTATCATATAATACAAGATTATTTTTAAGATTACTCATTCCATATTTACGTGAATGGTCTGATGAATATTGTTGTCAAAATTTAACCAAAGATAATAAATATGAAATCATATGTAAAATAGAAGATTTGTTTTAGTAAAGAGTAATATAAAAAAATACCTATTTAAATTAATAGGTATTTTTTAATCTATATATTTCTTATTTATAATAAGTGTTATTACACAGTTTTTAAGAAAGTCATTTGTCATTATTAAGCGGCCTTTATACTTGCCAGATTCTCCAAAACTATTATCAACTTTAAAATGCTTAACTTCTTTATCTTTTACTAAAGCACCTGTTATACACATTGCATGATCATAGTTTATCATATCTAACTGTAACTTATAATTATTTGGTATATTTCTAATCTGTAATAATTCATTATAGTTAAATATATTGTTATCTAGTATGTTTGAATCGTAGTCTAAAGTTTTTGATTCTTCGGCAGAAAACCAAACTCCAATGCCATCCTTAAGTTGATTAATAACTGCGTTTTCTATTTTTTCAGGACTAAGAGTTATTATTTCTTCGTTATCTTTTAAGTAAACACTTGGTATAAACGAATAACTATTTTCTAATATTTTTTTATCGTATTGGGTAACTGTAACATACTCATCTAAGCTAGTCTTTAAATATGCATTTCTAAATTGTAGAGGTGTCAAAACTTCATTTTTATACTTGAAACTAGTAGGAGGGTTACCTAATACTTTTGATAAGAATATATATGCTTCATTAATTAAGATACGCTTAATTGCATCATCATTTTCACCATTTCTTCCTATTAAAACAATGGCATCTGATTTAACTTTATCTTTTAAAAGTTCAATGGTTAAATTAGCATCATAATTTTCACTTACTTCAGGCATATATTTAGTAGGTACCATACCATATTTATTAATTATTTTTTTACAAAAGTTAAATGTTCCAAATACTCCAATATATTTATTAGCTTTTCTATTTATCATATCTAAAGTTATATCATTTTCTTTTAATAGTTCATTATAAAAAGTATTTACCTTTTCTAACTTATCATAAAAGTCTATGTATGTTGCAGATAAATCTAAATCTCTAGTATTAATACTACCATCTTTTTTCATAATACTTTTTATCATTCTTAAAAAAGCATAAATATTATATTCGCAGCTATCTTTTTGATCATATATTTTAATTTCCGGTATTTGAATGTTGAATCTATATTTTTGTTTTTCTTCTAGCTCTTTATTGATGCTAGCTTTTTTTAAACCGTTTTCATGAATGTTTTTTTCTATACTAACATTTTCTTTGTTATTCAAGTATTCTTCTTGAAATTTAGATATTTCCCCTAATTTAATCTCTTTACTCATAGTATCACCATATACATTATACAACAAAATCCGAGTATTTAAAAAATATAATTAGTATGATATAATAAAACTAATTAAAGGGCTAGTACAGACTTTAAAGTTTGTATTAGTTTTTTTATTAAAGGAGTAAGAGTAGTGAAAAAAGTAGTAATTATTTTATTAATATCAATAACAATGTTTATTGGTATGCAAGAGGTGTCAGCGGGTAGAGGTTGTTGCTCACACCATGGTGGACAAGCATATTGTAGTAATGGAAGATGGGTGTGTGGAGATGGTACCTATAGCTCTACTTGTACATGTAGTGGTGGCTCTTCTAGTAGTTCAAGTGGTTCTAGAAGCTATAACACAACAACCAGAAGGACAACCACTATAAGACAAGTTTATGGTTGTATGGATAAAACAGCAATAAACTATAGTTATAGTGCAAACGTATCAGATGGTAGCTGCCAGTATGAAAAAACAGAAACCATAAAGCGTAGTATTTATTATAGTACTGAAACAAAAGGCTCTTTAACTAGTGGGGAAAAAGAAGTTATCAGAGAAGGAAAAAATGGTGAAGAAGAAGTAACCATAAAGAAAATAGTAAATGAAAACGGTACTGAAGTTTCAAGTGAAACAATCAATGAAACTGTTATTGTAGAACCAGTAAATGAAATAATTGAGTATCATGCTAAAGCAACTAATGACGAAACCTCTACAAAAAAAGAAGAAAAAGAAAGTAATCCACTATTAGTAATAACAATAATTTTGTTAATAATAAATATATATTATGGTTATAAGAATAAAGATGCAAACTTATTAATAAACAAAATAAAACGGGTTAATTCTGGAATTAAATATATTTTATATTTCTTCTACTTTATATTTATAATTCCAGTTTTTATAGATATTGTATTGGTAATAATAGATTTATCTAAGAAAAATAAACAAAGTTAAAACTTGCTTTTTAAAGTAAGTTTTTTATTATGATATAATGTAATTGGTGAATACTTATGAAATCTGATATTTATAAAATTAATAATACTGTGGAAAAAATTAAAAGTGGTAAAAATACCCTTTTTCTAGACGGAAGAGAACTTAAGTTAGTAACAGCAAAACTAAAAAAACAAGAATATAACATATATTATCCATATAAAGATAGTGAAAAAGTAATGTTATACACAGGAAAAGTTCCAAATATTAAACTTTTTAAAATTTATACTGTGGAAAAACTAAGACATCAGGATATACTAGGTAGTTTATTTGCACTTAACATAGATTCTTCTTGCTTTGGAGATATTGTTTTATATAATGAAAACTATTATGTGTTTGTGACTGTTGAAATGTCTTCATACGTAAAAGATAATTTAAAACTAATTGGTAAAAGTAAAGTTACTTTAGAAGAAGTAAATTTAGATACTTTAGATGATTACGAAAGAGCGTATGAAGAACATGAAATAATAATATCAAGTCTTAGAATAGATAATGTAGTTTCGTCTATAATTAATTCATCCAGAAGTAAAGCAATGGATAAGATAAAAAATAAAGAAGTAATAATTAATTATGAAGTAATTAATAGAAACTCTTACGTACTTAAAGAAAATGATATATTTAGTATAAGAAAATATGGTAAGTATAAATTTGTTGGAATAATAAAAAGTACTAAAAAGAATAATTACATTGTTAAATATTTAAAATATCTGTAATATAT
>CAPZYV010000119.1 GCA_948750805.1 uncultured Bacilli bacterium
ATGACAAAAAGAAATTTGTTGTAAGTCCTAACAATACCTTTATGAGAATTGCTGCTTGTAATCAAGCTAAACTTGAAATTATAAAAAAAGCGAAAGAAAAGAAACAAGAAATAACAGATAAAATATTAAAAGTAAGTAGTAATGCAAAGAATATCTTTGTTAAAATGGCTCATAAAACTAAGGATAAGGCTTTAGATGTTAAGGAAAAGGTAAATGATAAGATAAATGAAAATAGAGAACATCTAGCAGATTCATTACTTAATGTTGCGAATAAAGTTGCTCTTAATGAAACCTATGTAAAAAAACTATCTAAAGAAGAAATAGACGAAATAATAAATAGTATTGAAACACGTAAAACATTAGGAACTGGAGCAACACAGGTTGCTTCTGATGCGAGTGAAATTATGCTTGCGTTAAGTGAAGAAGAACACAAAAAAACCGCATAATTAGTAGAAATTTGTATTAAAAAAGATATTTTTTCCATAATAATACTGGTGATTATTATGAAGAAGTATCTTTTTTTATTATGTTTGTTTATTGTTTATTTAATTTTAATTGGAAGAAATAGTACTACCGAAGTAATTTCTTATGATGATAAACATAATGATGGGGTAATCGACGTATCAATTAAATTTGAAAACGGAATTAATAGTAACAAGTTAAACGGTTTGTTTAAAAAATATAAACAAGAGTATTATGTACATGGAATAAATACTAAAAAAAATAAATTTAATGTTTCATGTTATAAAATAGATGAATGTTTAAAAGATATTTATAATCAGGAAGATAATTTGTTTGATGCTAATTATGTTACTCATGGCTTTTCGATAAATGAACTAAACGTTATGGCGTACTCTGATGAAATGCTTTTGTTCTTAAATGAAAATAATTTGGAATATAAAATAAATAAGGAATAGACGATGCTATTCCTTAATTTCTATTAAAAATGGTGCATTATTGTTATTTGTATTTCTATATATTTTATAAGCTATTTTGTTATCAGTTAAATAATTAATTATTTCTTTAGCTTCTTTTTTGCCTTCCTCGTGAGGATAGCACGTTACTAATATAATTCCTTTTTTATTTAGTAAGTTAAGTCCTTTTTTGATTGCATTAACGGTGGATTTATGGTTTGTCATAATCTTTTTATTTCCACTTGGTAGGTATCCTAAGTTAAACGTAATTAAACTTATTTTCCTTTTATATTTTTTAAGGTATTTATCGATGTATTCATGAGAATCATTTATTAGTGTTACATTATTTCTTTCGTTTTTCTTTAATATTTCTTTTGTATTATTAATCGCACCTGTTTGAATGTCAAATGCATAAACTTCTTTAGCTAATTTAGATAGGGCGAGCGTATCATTTCCGTTACCGCATGTTGCATCAACTACGATATCGCCTGGTTTTATAAATCTTTCATATATTAAATTAACCCTATTTAATATGCTTTTATTAAATCCTTGATAAGTTCCTCTTTTCTTTAATTCTTTATCAATGTCATTTAAAACGGATACTTTCTTTAAAGTCCATAAAGGTGCGATTAAATCTTCCTTCGCACCATCACCAGTTAAACGGTGAATAACTATGTTTTCGTTTAATTCTTCTATTTGATCACACACGATACGTACGTATTCTTCCTTAGTTAGTAAATGAAAATTAGTTTCTTCATAAAACGATTCTAGCTTGGTATTTTTTAAAACATGAAGCATGTGTATTTTTATACCTTGAATATCTAACTTATTTAAGTGCTTTACGGTATCCATCATCATATCAAAAGTTTCAAAGGGAAGACCATTTATTATGTGTACCACAACGTTTATATTTTTTTCTCTTAAACGCTTAACGCAGTTATCAAAACATGCTAAATCATGACCTCTGTTTATTAGTTTTAATGTATCGTCGTGCATAGTTTGAAGACCTAACTCTATTGTTAAAAAGGTTCTTTTACTTAAATCAGTTAAGTAATCTAAACATTCATCCGTTATGGCATCCGGCCTTGTTCCAATGTTAATTCCAACAACGTTAGGAAAGGTAAGTACCTCTTCAAACTTCTTTTTTAACACGCTAACGGGTGCATAAGTGTTTGTATTAGCTTGGAAATAAGCAATGTACTTAGTATCAGGCCATTTATTATTTAACTTAGATTTAATACTATTAAACTGTGTTAGCAAATCATCTTCCTTATTACCTGCAAAATCTCCGCTACCTTTTGCAGAACAGAAAATACAACCACTACCATTCTTAAAATTAGGACATGAAAAATTACCATTTAAACTAACTTTAAAAACTCGGGTATTAAACCTATTTGTTAAATCATAATTAAGAGTATGATACCTTTTATTGTCGGTAGAATATTTAAACATGTAAATCACCTAAAATAAGTATAACAAAAATAAAGTATTATATAAAACACTTTATTTTCTTTTAGATATTTTATTGTTAATTAAATCGGTTAATAAAACCATTAAAGCTAGTATTAAACCAGCAAGAGATATTATTTTGCCTTCCTTAAGATAGGGAGCGTCATAAGAAACTTCTATGTTATGCAATCCCTTCTTTATCTTAAAACCGATAAATGCATCACTTACTTTTTTATATTTTATAGTCTTGTTATCTAATTTAATATTAAATCCTTTATCGTAAGGAACTTTAATGATAAAGTAACTGTCCCTTGTAACGTTTACATAACCTGATACTTTATCATTTAAAGTTTTATCTACTTTAAATTCATTTATCTTTTGCTTTAAATTTGAAACATTTTCATAATTAATAGCGTACATCTCAATATTTTTAATTTTATAATGTCCCTTGGTAAAGGTAAGGTTAATATAATTAAAAGGAGCTTTATTACTAACCATGTAATCAAAAGTATAATTTTCATTAAAATATTTCCATTCTTTGCAAGTTAATTTATTCTTAATGCCATTTATAGTAATGGATATGTCTCCCATGATGCAAGATTGGGGTTCAGAAACATTTAACCTTACTAGCAATATTTTGTTATGTATTTCTTCGTTTAAGTTTAACCTTAACTTACCAATGTCTTTTGATACGTAGAAATCATTTTTATTAATTTGTATATTCTTTATGTTTGAGATATCTTTAACATTAACTTTGCTAACGTTTGTATTTTGACTATTATGTACGTTTTCACTTACTATGATATTAT
>CAPZYV010000120.1 GCA_948750805.1 uncultured Bacilli bacterium
ATAAAGAAAAGCTTCATTTATTGTCGATATAGCTTTCTTACTAGTTGTTGAAAGTGTTAAGGCACAAGGTTCATAATTAATTAAATCCTTTGCGAAAGTAGGGCCTGATACTACTGCTATATGTTTAGCTTTTAATTCTGTTTTTACAATATCAGATAAAAAACTACAAGTATTGTTTTCAAGTCCCTTACTAGCAATACAAATTGGAGTTAAAATATTATAATGTTTTTTCATATCTAGGCATAAATTTCTTATATATTTAGCTGAAGGTACTAAAATAATTAAATCAGTATTAGTTAATGCTTCCATTAAATTATTAGTTACTGTAATATTATGAGGAATATTTACATCTGTAATTGGTTTTAAGTTATGATTTTCTTTAAAATTTTCGACTAATAGTTTATTTTCGCTCCACATTGTAATTTTGTTTTTATCATTTTTAATAGATAGGGCTAAAGCAATTCCATAAATTCCTGTTCCAATTATACTTATATTCATTTATTATTCCTCATTTCATCATATAATTTATTTAAATTCATTTCATATTTATTATTTTTTTTATGGTAATATTTTTTGTTTTTTAGCTTATCTGGCATATATGATTGTTCTACATAATCATTTTTATAATTATGAGGGTATAAATACTCATTACTAGGATTTATTAAATGCCTTGGTACACTTCCAGATAAACCTTTGTTAATATCATTTACCGCTTCATTTATTGCGAGATATGCACTATTACTTTTAGGAGATAGAGCAAGTTCTGTTACGACCACTCCTAGAGGTATTATGGCTTCTGGAAGACCAACTAATTCACTTGCTTCTATTGCAGCCATAACTTTTGGTCCCATCCCTGGATTAGCAAGCCCTATATCTTCATATGCTATAACGCTCATTCGCCTATAAATACTATCTAAATCACCAACGACTAAAAGTCTTGCTAAATAGTGTAACGATGCATCAACATCACTTCCACGAATTGATTTTTGAAAAGCACTTAAAACAGCGTAATGCCCATCTTCATTTTTATCATGAAAGAATACAGGTTTATCATTTATACTTTTAATAATCTCAATATTAATTATATGATTAGACGAAGCATAATATGCAATTTCTAAAGTATTTATTGCACTTCTAAAATCACCATTAGCTAGAGTAGCAATGTACTTAATAGATTCCTCATCAATATTTATATCTGGCAATTTTTTAATAGCTAAATTTAATCCCTCAATAATATCTTCTAAAGATAGCTCTTTTAATTCATAAATTGCACATCTACTTCTAATAGCTGGATTTATTTTATGATAAGGATTAGATGTTGTAAGACCAATTAATATTATTAAGCCTGATTCAATATGTGGAAGCAAAATATCTTGTTTATCTTTATTCATTCTATGAATTTCATCAATTACTAAAATCATTTCTCCATACATTTTTGCTTCTTCAATAGCAATATCAAAGTCTGCTTTATTATTACTAGTAGCATTTAAAAATTTAGAACGAATATTAAGCTCATTTATTATTGCACTAGCTATACTTGTTTTTCCGATTCCAGGTTTACCATATAAAATCATCGAAAATATTTTTCCATTTTTAACTAAATTAGAGATTACTTTACCTTCGCCAATAAGATGTTTTTGGCCAATAACTTCATTTAAATTTTTAGGTCGAAGTTTATTTGCTAATAGTTCCATTACAAAGCTCCTTTATATATAAAGATTATACCACACAATTTCAAAAGTTTTAATTATTTTACTTTAACTTGTACTTTTAAAGATAATAATGTTATAATTTTAGTAGATAGAGTGATGTTATGAATAAAGATGAATTAGATACTATTTTTAAAAATAATCCAGAATTAGAAAAATATATAAAAGAGTATTTATATACAGAATATAATACTTCTAAAAACACTCGTAATTCTTATGCTTATGACTTAATTATGTTTGCAAAATATTTTGATGGACAAAATGTTATTTATTTAAAAAAAGATAATATTCAAGAATATTTAAGAAGTAATAGAAGTAAAAAAGCTAAAACAATAGCTCATTATTTAACAACTATTAATAATTTTTATAAATACTTAAATGATAATAATATCATTAATAATAATCCTTGTAGTAGTATTAAAATGCCTAAATTAGATAAAAAACTTCCTATATATTTAACTATCGAGGAAATAAATACTTTACTGGATATAAGAACTAGCACTAGCTACGATTTGCGAAATAAAGCTATGTTAGAACTTCTTTATGCAACAGGCATGCGAATAAGTGAATTATGTGATTTAAAAATGAGTAATCTATATCTTAAAGATGAAATGGTTAAAGTATTTGGAAAGGGGAGTAAAGAACGTTTAGTGCCTATAAATGAAATAGCAATTAAAGCTTTGGAAGAATATTTAAACTATGGTAGAGGAGAACTTTTAGGGATTCATGATAGCGAATATGTATTTATTAGCAGTAGACATACAAGAATTACTAGACAAGCATTTTTTAAATATTTAAAAAAATTATGTGAAGAAAAGGGAATCAAGAAAAATATTAGTCCTCATATATTGAGACACTCATTTGCAACTCATATGTTAAATAATGGAGCTGACTTAAGAATGGTTCAAGAGCTTCTTGGTCATAGTGATATATCAACAACACAAATATATACCCATCTATCTAATGAGAAATTAGAAAATGAATATAACAAACATCCATTAATAAAAAAATAGAAGTCACATTAACCGTGACTTCATTTAATATTTGGAAATTATCGAGCTTCTCTATTACTTCTAGAGCTTTCATTTCTTGAATTTCTAGAATTTCTTGAACTTTCGTTTCTTGAGTTTCTAGAACAATCTCTAGAACTTCTATTATTTTGGTTTCTAGAATTTTTATTTTCTTTTTTCATACTCTTTTACCTCCCACTATTATTATGGCAAC
>CAPZYV010000121.1 GCA_948750805.1 uncultured Bacilli bacterium
CAGGATTTGCAATAATAGCAATTGGTGGAATTCTTTATTTAGGAAAAAAAGAATCACTATTTTAATTAAATAATATAAGGATTTTCTTCAATTATGAGGAGAATTCTTTTCATTTATATTTAACCAGTTTCTAACATTTTGAATAAAATAAAATGGGTGATATTAAAATGAATATATTATTAGGTATCTTAATACCTTTTATAGGTACTACTATCGGTGCATCTTTTGTATTTTTTATGAAAAAAAATATAAATAAGAAATTTGAACAAATACTAATTGGTTTTGCATCAGGAGTCATGATAGCAGCTTCTGTTTGGTCTTTAATAATACCAGCGATAGAAATGGCTGAAGAAAGAGGCTCTATTGCATGGTTTCCTCCCGCAATTGGTTTTTGTACAGGTATTCTTACATTAATGTTGTTAGATAAATTTATTCATCGTTTAGAAGATAGTGGTAAAAAAGTAGGTATTAAAAATAAACTAAAAAAGAACACTATGTTAGTATTAGCTGTAACACTTCACAATATCCCAGAAGGTATGGCAGTCGGTGTAGTTTTTGCAGGACTTTTAAGTGGCGCATCAGGAATTACCTTAGCTAGTGCTTTTGCTTTATCCATAGGAATAGCTATCCAAAATTTTCCCGAAGGAGCTATTATTTCGATGCCTCTAAAAAGTGCAGGTATGTCTAAAATAAAAGCTTTTTCATACGGCACTTTATCAGGAATAGTGGAACCAATAGGAGCAGCATTAACCATACTTCTTACTAGTTTAGTCGTACCAGTATTACCATATATATTAGCATTTGCAGCAGGAGCAATGATATATGTTGTAGTCGTTGAATTAATTCCTGAAGCAAGTAAAAGTAAATATGCAGAATTTGCCACTGTAGGAGTCGCTATGGGTTTTACGATAATGATGATTTTAGATGTAGCACTCGGTTAAAAAAGGTATAAACATACCTTTTTTTGTATATAATCTGTCAAATAAATATTACTATATATTAATATTAAGGTATAATTAACCATTTTATTATATAATAAAATAGTAAAGGTGATAAAAGATGAAAAAATTTGAAAAATATATCTATCTAGTATTTATAGTAATATTAATTGGAGCATTATCAAGTACAGTTACGTATATTGTTTTGAATAATAAAACTAATAATCAAGATGTTAATAATAAAAATGAAAATAATAGTGATAATGAAAATAATAATATGGATTTAAAAAATTCTGTTAAATTTAAAAATATAACAACTAGTAATAGTAAAATAATTGAAACTTTTGATATTGTTATGAATAATAAAAAAAGCGTATTTGAAATTGAATATTCTTCTAAAAATGATGAAGCAAATGCGATTATTAATATTAAATTGCCTGAAACAAAACAAACACTTATGGTGGATTTAAATGAACATACTACTTTTGAAAATTTTAATACAGATTATTTAAAAAATTATATAAAAGAAAATAATTTTCAGTTTATAAAAGGCGAAGATAATAAAGATTATTTACTTGTAGTTGTTGAAGCAGAAAACTTTTCTGGAGGTCCAAGTGCTTATTTATATGCCTATGATGATGATATGAATTTAGTTACAGGCGATGTTAGCTACGATAGTTGTAGCAATGATGAAATGATGGCTA
Source organism: uncultured Bacilli bacterium (assembly GCA_948750805.1). Next base: position 1,643 of record CAPZYV010000121.1, read on the forward strand.
TAGTTTATGGTCCTACAAGTAATGAAACAGTTGAAGAACCAGGAAAGAGTGGTTATAGAAACAATTTTAATTTAACCAAAAAATATGATGACCCAATCAATGTTAAAATTGAAGGAGACAAAGTCTATTATTTAAAAGCTGATTATAATGCAGCTAATGATGAAATTGATGGTATACTTGAAGAAAGAATTTATACAATTAAAAATAGTAAATGGGAATATAAAATAAAAAATAAATTTAAAATTATAACTTCTTCTGGAGCAACTTGTTAAAGGTATGTATAAAAGCATATCTTTTTTAAATATTTATATTTACTATTTAAAAATTTTATGATAATATAACATCAGTTATATAACAAATGATATAAATGGAGAGAAGATATGCCACCAATTAAGAAATATGATAGAAAACAAATTATTGAAACTGCTTTTTTATTAACTAAAAAAGAAGGTTTAGAAAACCTAAATGCGAGACGATTAGCTCGTGAATTAAATTCTTCAGTTAATCCTATATTTAATAATTTTAAAAATATGGACGAATTAAAAAGCGAAGTTTATAATAAAATATATGAATTATATAAGTCATATATGTTGAAAGATACAAATCAACCTAAAGCTTATAAAAGTATGGGTTTAAATTATATTAAATTTGCAAAAGACTATCCTGAATTTTTTAAAATAATTTTTATGCAAAATACTAATTTAAATGCTGAGAATTTTATTATGGCTGATGATGCTGGAAATGAAATTATAAAAAAAGGACAAATTTTAACAGGATTAGATTTTGAAACCCAAAAGAAATTCCACGTTAAAGTTTGGATTTTTACGCATGGTATAGCTTGTTTAGTAGCAACTAAAACTATTAAATTTAGCGATGATGAAATAAGTCTTTTACTTGAAAACACAGTAAGAGAAATGTTAATTGGTTTTTTAAAGAAAGGAAATGAATAAATGAAAAAAGTAATTGAAATTAAAAATTTAACAAAAGAATATAAAAAATTAAAAGCTATAGATGACTTATCATTTGATGTCTTTGAAGGAGAAATATTGGGTCTTTTAGGTCCTAATGGTTCAGGTAAATCAACCACTATCAACTGTATTTTATCACTTCTAAATTTTAAAAGTGGAAGTATTAATATCTTTGCTAAAAAAATGAGTCCAACTAGCTACGATATAAAGAGAAATATTGGAGTAGTATTCCAAGATGTTGCCTTATTTGATGAATTAAATGTGTATGACAATATAGATTATTTTTGTGGTTTATATATTAAAGATAAAGGTAAGCGT
>CAPZYV010000122.1 GCA_948750805.1 uncultured Bacilli bacterium
AAAATTCTCATGATACAGATAAAGAGATAGAAAAAGCATTAGAATGTTTAATGTACGAATAGGAGGAAATTAAATGATTAGTTTTTTAGATGGAAAAAAGACTAGAGATGATATTTTGAAAAATATAAATAGTGTTATAGATGATAGTGGATTAAAATTAAAACTTGTAGTAGTATCAGTAGGAAATGATGATGCTTCTAGAGTATATATAATAAAAAGAGAGCATGTGAAAAGTGTGGTATACAATTTGAAAATGTTAGATTATTTGAAGATGAAAAAGAAGTTATAAAGAATAAGCAAATGGCATTTGAAGTAATAAAGACACTAATAAATGAGTTAAATAAAGATAAAAGTGTTACTGGCATTATAATACAAAGTCCAATTAAAGGATTAGAAGAATATGAAGATGAGATATTCAATTTAGTATTAAAGAATAAAGATGTAGATGCTTTTGGAGATGAACATATAGTAGATTTATATCGTAATCAAGACTACACATTATCATGTACTCCATTTGGCATAATGTCATTGTTATCAGAAAAGAATATATCTGTAGAAGGAAAGCATGTCGTAATAGTTGGAAGAAGTAATATCGTTGGAAAACCTTTAGCTTTAGCAATGTTAAATGAGAACGCTACTGTAACAATATGTCATTCTAAAACAAAGAACTTAAAAGCTATTACTAAGCAAGCAGATATACTAATATCTGCAGTAGGAAAAGCCAAAATGATAGATGCTACTTATATAAAAGATAGTATAGAAGCTATAATAGATGTAGGTATGAATAGAGATGATAATGGTAAACTGTGTGGAGATGTCGATATAGACTCTATAATAGAAAGATGGGATTTTCAAGAGAAAGAAATAAATGATACTATGACACATTATATTACACCAGTTCCAGGTGGAGTAGGACCAATGACAGTAGCTTCACTTATGACTAATGTATTAAAGCTTGGTGTTATCAATATAATAGAGGAGGAATAAAATGAAAAAACTAAAATTAGATTTAAAAATGAAAGATATATGGTGGAAGTCTAAATTTTCAGATGAAGAAATACCATTAGTAGAAAACTTAGTGAAAGAGATAACTGTAAAAGAAATACATATAACAGAAGCTTGTTTTAGCACATATACTGTATTTATAAAAATAGAAGATAATAGTAATAAAATGTTCAAAAATAAAATTTTAGATTATCCTTTATTTGATTTTCCAGATGTTAATAAGTTGAATGATGTTGTTCTGTATGAAACTACTGAGTATATAAAGAGGAAACTCAAAAATAACATATTCAATTATAAAAGAGACTTAGTATATAATGAATTTTTAAGGAGGAGCGGTAATGCTAATTAGTAATAATGTAGAAAAACCTAAATTATTGATGAAAGACTTGTTTAATTTAAAAAGAAAACATGACTCTAATAAGATAGACTTCAATACTCAGACTATAGATAGGAAAGTGAATGATTTTACAATCACTATAAAGTATGACAATCATGAGTTTAATACCTCAGATGAGCTATATAATTATATTACTGGATTACAGAAAGACCTCAGAGATTATTCTGATGAAAGGAATTTTAGAGAAACTGAGCTAAAACCATTATCTGATAACATTTTAAGCTTTAAGCTAGGATATAGAACATTTGAATTGAAAGTTATAAAAGAGGTGTAAAGATGGATGAGTTACTATATAATAAATTAGACGTAGAAGATAATAGACTGTATTTAGAAAAAGGTTATAAAACTTTAGTACATGAGAATATATTAAATAAATATAGAGTAAAAGAAACAGTTTATTTTAGAAATGATAAACATCATAGCTATGTAATTAGTGTTGATAAATACGATGAACATTATCTTATAACAGAAGAAATTATTGTAGGGACGGTTAAATTTCATAAAATGTTGAATGAGTATATTTTCTATGCAGAGTCTAGAACTAATGCTTTTACTCATCAAGGTTTATTAGACATTAGTACTATATTAGCTACAATCAACGCAGATTATATTAGAGAACAGAAGTATAACATAAATTAGAAAAATGAGGCTTCAGAATTAAATCTGAGACCTTTTTATTTTGTGTTAATAATATTATATAGTTATTCTGTAATCAGTCAATAACTTCAATCTAATGTAAATTTAAGAAATTATAATAAAACTATTTACAAAGTGAAAAAGATATGATATAATAATTACATAATATAATTATAAATAAAATGATGGAGGTATTATAATTATGGAAAGAAGTAAAATTTTAGAAAAGTTGAAAGAATTGAGTGAGGAGACTAAGAAAGCAATTTATTTTGCAATCCAATTAGGAATAACTATTAGAGATATTCATGAGGAAACCGGAGTAAATGAAAATGTTATTAGTTTAATAAGGAAGGAGGGTATATAAGTATGACATTTTATGATATACTGCAAAATATATGCAGTGATTTTTATATAGATATAGACTATGAAGAATGTTCTTATGTAGAAAGAGAAACTGGACATTACTTAACAGAAGAGGAAATTATGGAAGAAATATCTGACCATAATAATGAAGTATATTGGTCTCATGTAAATTTTAAAGATATGGAAGATACTTATGATAAATTGTTATATAAAAATAAACTACCATATATAAGGTTTAATAGTAGTGCTACATTTGATTTTGCAAATAATATTACACATTATTTAGATGAAGATATTATAAATAGATATAATAAAAATTTAGAGTCCACAAGTTATGATTTATGGCAAATACTTGGAGCTGAATGCGATTTAATAACGCTAAGTAATGATTATAGAAAACATGCTGATGATAGCATAAAAGATAACACATTAATAATAAGATTATATAATATAAATCCTGAATTACTTGCAAGTTTAAACGGTTTAAATTATAGTGA
>CAPZYV010000123.1 GCA_948750805.1 uncultured Bacilli bacterium
TAAATTATAACAATAAAGTAGTCATTAAGCAATAACTATGATATAATTTTATTCATAAGGAGTGTTTTTATGAATGTACCAAACCATGTTGCAATTATAATGGATGGAAATGGAAGATGGGCAACAACGCGAGGTTTAAATAGAAGTGAAGGTCATAAAGAGGGAGCTAAAAACCTTGAGAAGTTAGCTACTCATGCGATGGATATGGGAGTTAAAATATTAAGTGTTTATGCTTTTTCAACTGATAATTTTAAAAGAAGTAAAGAAGAAGTAGATGCTCTGATGAAATTGTTTATTAAATATTTTAAAACTAAATTTAGTAAATTGATGAAAAGAGGAATTAAAGTTGTATTTTCAGGCCGAAGTGCTGGGTTACCTAAAGATGTGTTAAATGCAATGGCTTCTATTGAAAAAGAAACGAAAGATAATAAAGAAGGAGTTTTAAATATTTGTTTAAATTATGGCTCTCAAGAGGAAATAATTGATGCATCTATTAAACTTGCTCAAGATATAAATAAAGGTCTTGATATCTCTAATTTTAAAAGAGAAGATTTTTATAAATATTTATATAATGATTTACCGCCAGTTGATTTATTAATTCGTACAGGTGGTGAACAAAGATTAAGTAATTTTATGTTATATCAAATAAGTTATAGTGAATTTTATTTTACTAATACATATTTTCCTGATTTTGATAAATCAGAGTTTAATAAAGCACTGTTTATGTTTGAAAATAGGGACCGTAGATTTGGTGGTTTAAATGATAAAAAGACTAGCTAAAAAAATAATAAATTTTTTAGATAAGCACCGTTTTATATTAGTTATATTAATATTAATTTTAGTTTCTATATCTTTTTTAGGGATTAATTCTGTGATATTTTTAAATCATAAATTTGAACCATTAACTTGTACTAAAGATATAGATGAAACTTATTGTTATAATGAGGATATAAAAATTTTTAAAGATTCTGAAAAAATTAAAGAGAAGTTCTTTTTAAATAATGAAACTTTAATTAAAGAATTTGTATCTAATCATAGTTTACCAGAATTTAATTTTTATACAGCTTATTATTATAATGAAGTTGCCAGTTTAGACTTCATAATCACGGGAGAAAATGAAGAGTTATATAACTTTTTAAATACTTATATTAATACTTATGACATAAGAAAATTTTATCAAAAAAATAATTTTTATTATGATATTTTTTATTATTATAAAATTAGTTAAAAAACTTTTACTTTTAATTAATTTGTAGTATAATACATTTAGTAATTTACGGAGGGACTTTATGAAGTTTAAAATATCACCTAAAGATTTTTTAGTTTTTTGTTTATATTGCGTTCTTTTATTATATTTATGTGCTATAGCAGTTTTAAACTTTTCTTCTTTTATAAATGAAGGGGAATTTTATGGGTTATTACCTTTTAAAGCATTCACAGGAGATTATTTAGTTTTAACATTATTTATGTTTTTTATTTCGCTTGTAATTATATTTTCAAGTGTATCTTCTTATATTTTTAATAAAGAAAAAGGAAAAGGATTAGGACTTAAATTAGGAGAAAAACAAGAAAGTGGTTATGCAAGATGGAGTACAGAAAAAGAAATAAAAGCTGATGCTGGAGTAGCAAAAGTTGACCCTCAAGCTAATGTTGTAGACGCAGCAGGAATTCCTTTAATTAACAATGGTAAAGAAACTTGGGTTGATAATGGCGAATATCACAATTTAGTTATTGGTTCTACAGGTTCAGGTAAAACTCAAACTGTAGTTAAACCGATGGTAAATTTACTTGCTAAAAAAGGCGAGTCTATGATTATTACAGACCCTAAAGGTGAGATTTATAAATATGCTGCGACGGCATTAAAAGAGCGAGGATATAAAATAATTGTTTTGAACTTCCGTGAGCCAAGTCATGGTAACGCTTGGAATCCTTTAACTTTACCATATGTTCATTATAAAAATGGAAATACTGATAAATCTACTGAGTTACTTGATGACGTTGCATTAAATATTCTATATGACCAAACTAAGAAAAATAGTGATAGTGATTTCTGGGAGAAAAGTGCGGCTGATTATTTTTCTGCTTTAGCTTTAGGCTTATTTTATGATGCTAAAGAGAAAGAAGTTAACTTAAATAGTATTAACTATATGAGTAGTATTGGTGAAGAAAGATATGCTACTAGTACTTATATCAAAGAATATTTCAATTTAAAAGGCCAAGATTCAAGTCCTTATATTTTTGATTCTAATACGATTAATGCTCCTAATGAAACTAAGGGAGGTATATTATCAACTTTTAGACAAAAAATAAGATTATTTTCATCTCGAGAATCATTAAGTGAAATGCTTGCTTATAGTGACTTTAAAATGGAAGATATTGGTCGTGAAAAAACAGCTGTATTCATGATTATCCATGATGAAAAGAAAACATATCATTCATTAATGACAATATTTATAAAACAATGTTATGAAACATTAATAGATGTTGCTCAAGAAAATGGTGGAAAATTACCATATCGTACTAATTTTATATTGGATGAATTTGCTAACATGCCACCACTAAAAGATGTTGATTCAATGGTATCTGCTGCTCGTTCACGTGATATTAGATTTACTTTTATTATTCAAAATTTTGCTCAATTAAATGATGTTTATGGTAAAGAAGTTGCCGAAATTATTAAAGGTAATTGTGGTAATTTAGTATATTTAATTAGTACAGAACTTGCAGCTTTAGAAGAAATTTCTAAAATGTGTGGGGAAGTAAAATCTAAAGAAAAAGATAAAACTGCTTCAACTCCACTTGTAACTGTATCTGACTTACAAAAGTTAAAATTATTTGAAGCAATAATAATTAGGCTTCGTAAAAATCCATTTAAAACAAAG
>CAPZYV010000124.1 GCA_948750805.1 uncultured Bacilli bacterium
CTGGAACAATCATCTTTTTAAAAGATTTTAATTTGTTGCTATTATATGAAATTCCTCTATAAGCCATTGATTTTCTAACCATTTTAGCTTGGATAAATAAAGTTGATATAAATTTTATATCCATGGCTATTCTAAGGGCTATTTTAGAAACAGGTATTTTTATTTTTTTTAATTTAATAAATGCGCACTCAAAGCCCCAAGCTATTTCGCTTAAAGACGTTGTGAATGTTAAAATTAGAAAGAGTAAAACAATTAATATTACTTTTAAAGTAATTAAAACAGATAACGTTACGTTAAAGAAAACAGAAAAACAGATTATAAGTACTAATGCGTATAAAGGCCATATCATGAGTGTATTTGATATGTATGCACCAGGATTAATTTTTGTATTTGCCATAACCAATAACAAGAATAAAGTTAATAAAAGTAAAGATACATAATCATTTACCATTAATAAAGCAATTAATGTTAATAAAAACCATATTATCTTCATTTTAGAATTCATTAAATGAACTTTAGAATTACCAGTTACGTACTTAAAGAATGGATATTTATTTCTCATGATAAATCACCATCCTCACCAGTTAAAATATTTTTAATTGCTCTCACCAACGAGTTCATATCAGGAAGATAACCTAAATCAATTCCTGTTTTATCAAATATTATTTTTTCAGTTCTAACAACACTTGGAACGGGAGTATTATTTTGATCTAATAATTCTACATTGCTAAACACACTTAGCTTATTACCTTCTTTAACTATTTTACCCTTGTTTAAAACAACTACGTTATCAACTATTTCGTATAACATATCAACGTCATGCGTTACTATTATTATTGTCTTAGAATACATAGTTTTTAATTTTTTTAATAATTTCATAAGTCTTCTCTTACTATTGTTATCAAGACCTATAGTAGGTTCATCCATTATTAAAAGTTTAGGATTAGAAATTAGAACAGATGCAATGGCAACCCTTCTTTTTTCTCCACCATTTAAACTAAAAGGACTTCTATTTATGTAAGATTCATCTAATCCTACCATTTTAAGAACTTTTATAACTTTTTTCTTAATATTTTTGTTTTTTGGAGCAAACACTTTTTCTGCAAAAGCAATCTCTTCACCTACGGTGTTACAAAAAAACTGCTTTTCCGGAAATTGATAAACTAATCCTACATCATATCTAAATTTGTTAAATTTAAATCTGTTTTTATGTAAATTATAAGTTCCAATAGAAATGTCACCACTAGTAGGTTTAGTTATCCCATTCATAAGCTCAAGTAAAGTTGACTTTCCACTTCCAATCGGACCAATTATTCCATGTATTTGATTGCTTTCTAAGCATAGATTTATATCTTTTAAAGCTTCTTTTTCGTTTTCCATTTTATAATTATATGAAAAGCTTACATTTTTAAATATTACTTCCATAACTTGGTCACCAACCTTTCTAGGTCTAGCTCCAAGCCATCTATTAAACCAAAAACTTTAAGCTTTTGAGATAGTTCAATACTAAAAGGTACTTCAAGCCCTATTTTTCTCATAATTCTTTCTTCAGTAAACACAAAAGGAAAAGCACCATCAATTATTATCTTTCCATCATTTAATATTATTAATCTATCAGAGTAAATGGCTTCTTCTAAATTATGTGTAAAAGATAAAATAGTTACTCTTTTTTTCTTGTTATATTCTTTTAATAATTTAAGTATTTCATCTCTTTCGTTAATATCTATCATTAGCAAAGACTCGTCTAAAACTAAGATTCTAGGTTCTAACATAAGAGCGCATGCTAAAGCTACTTTTTGTTGTTCCCCTCCTGATAAATTATAAGGATTTTCTTTTAGTAAATTTTCTATTTTAAGCGTCTTTGATATTTCAGTTATTTTTTTCTTTATGGTTTTTGGATTAACAGCCATGTTTTCTAAAGAAAAAGCAAGTTCATCTTCAACTGTTTCACATGCAAAAAAGTTTTCTGGAGTATCAAATACAAATCCTACTTCTTTTCTTATATCATATAATTTTTTTTTCTTAAGAGGTTTATTAAATATTTTAATATCAGAATATGACTTTTCAAGACCTGCTAAAATTTTAACAAGAGTGGTTTTTCCTGAACCATTTGGTCCTGCTATGGTAACCCAGTTACCACGCTCTATATCCAAATTAAAAGAATCAAAAATAAATTTGTTTTTATATCTAAATGAAAGATTCTTTATTTCTAATATAGCCACATTCTTCACCTCCTTAAAATATAAGGTTTTATTATATAACAAAATTTAAAAAAAGCCAACTTTTGTTAGCTTTTATTTCTCACTAAATTCCGAATATCCATTTATTCCCTCTGCTGGGCCTTTTGCGTCTAATCCTTCACAATTAACATATGCTTCAAACATATTATTATTTGATGATTTATCTATCAATAAATAAACCTTACAATCTTCTTTTGAATTAGATGGATTTTTTATAGTATCTACTTTCAAATAACCTTTATTTTTTAAATAAGTAGCATTAAAATAAACCTTATCAGTCATTAATTTTTCTTTTTCGTTTAAATATATATCTGGTCCAAAAGCCTTTATACTATTATAAATACTTTCAACTTCTTTTTGATTAGCTCTTTTTCTTTGACCCAACACTGCTGATCCAGCTACTGTCATAATAATTCCTAAAACAACTATTACAGCAAGTAATTCTACTAACGTAAATCCTTTATTATTCTTCATATTATTTCTCCTTTTTCTTTTGTATATTATAATCTATTTTAAGCAACCACTTAAGTGGTAAAAACTTACATCCTATAACACCTAGTTTGTTCATTAATCCTGGTATTATTACTAACTTATTTTTAAACATTTTCTTTATTGTATATT
>CAPZYV010000125.1 GCA_948750805.1 uncultured Bacilli bacterium
CAAAGAAACCTTTATCAGGAAACAAAAGAAGTCATGCACTTAACGCAACAAAAACAACACAAAAACCTAACATTCAAAAAAAGACTATTAATGGAAATAAAGTTAGAATCAGTGCTAGAGAAGCTAGAACTATTGAAAAGTAATTAAAAACCTCAATTTGATTTGAGATTTTTTTATTTATATATTATATTTTATCGGTTAAAACAATATCTACTTTTTGGTCATATTCATCTACTTCTATATTATTTATTAAACACTCTTGATAACATAAGCCAACACTCATAATTGAAATTTTTTTTAGAAATCTATCATAATAGCCTTTACCATAGCCTAACCTATAATTATTTAAATCAAAACAAATACCAGGTATAATTATTAAAGCATTATTATAATTTAAAACTTTATTTTTAGGTTCCATAATTGGTTCCATAATTTCAAAATTTCCTTTAACTAAATTATTTAAATTATTAATAAAATAAAACTCCATATTACCAGATTTATCAATCGTTTTAGGAAGGGCTACTTTCTTATTATCGTTTAAGGCTCTTTTAATAATAGGAATTATATTTATTTCTGTATTTATAGGATAATACGCTAAAATAGTATCGGATTTTTTATATAATTCCATATTTAAAAATTTTTCACAAATGATTTTATCTTTACTATCTTTTTGATTTATTTCTTTTCTAATTGTTAGATATTTTTTTCTTAATTCTTTTTTCATATTAATTCCAATATAACAAAACTTTCTAAATGATAAGTATAACTAAACATATCAAGTATTTTATAATCTTTTATTTGATATAGTTCTTCTAAAGATTTTAAATCACGCATTAAAGTATTTGGGTCACAAGAAACATAAATTATTTTTGATGGCTTATTTTCTTTAATATAATTAATTATATTTTTATCAAGACCATTTCTAGGTGGGTCAACAATTAAAGTATCAAATTTTTGATTTATTTTAGTAACGGAATTAGCTACATCTCCTAAGATAAATTTTAAGTTTGTTTTTTTATTTAAGAAAGCATTTTTACTAGCATTTATTATAGCATTTTTGATTATTTCAATACCAATAACTTCACTAGCTTTTTTACTTGCGACTAAGCTTAGTGTACCTACACCACAATAAAGGTCTAAAACTTTACTATTTATTGCAATATTTTCTTCAATTAGTTTAAATAATTTTTCGGTAATATAATGGTTAACTTGGAAAAATGAATTATAACTTACTTTAAATAACATACCCCCTATTCTTTCATAATAAAAATCTTCACCATATATTAATTTATCATTATAAACTATTCCTGTTATCTTATTGTTTTCTTTTAGTTTACTTATATCAATATTATAATTTAATTCTTTGCTATTAATGATTAGAGTAATTTCGTTATTATAATTGCTTCTGATAGTTAAAGTTCCTTCGTTAATGTTTAATAATTTATAATCTTTTATTATTTTATTAATACTTTCTTTAGCTATTAAACATTTTTCAATGGGAACTATTTTATGAGTTTTATTTTCATAAAAGCCAATTTTACCATTATAAATTTTTAAACTTATTTTATTACGATAACTAAGTGGAGTTTCATTAATAATAACGGTGATATCATTATTATAATTTATTTTATTTTTATTAATTAATTCTTTTATTTTATTTTGTTTAAATTTGATGGTATTTTCGTAATTATAAAAAAGTAAATTACAGCCTCCACAATTTTCAAAATATGGGCATATACTTTTTATTCTATCATTGCTTTTAGTTATATATTTTATAACTTTTGCTTCGCTAAATTGTTTTTTATCATTTATAATTTTGATATCTACTACTTCATTAGGTAAGGCATTAAAAATAAAAATCACTTTATTATTAATATGAGCTATACCTCGACCATAATGGTCTAAAGATTCTATTTTGACATTTTGGTACATTTAAATCACCTAATTTGATTATAACAAATAGCTAGATTTTATTAAAGAAAAAAATTCAGAAATTAATCTGAATTAATTTTAAGATACTATATAAGGGTTAGAGATAGTGCCATTACCAGTTATTTTAACATCAGAACGAATATTTATGACTGGGCGTAATCCTAATTCAAAATCAATATGCGGTGTGGCTATTCCACCATTTTCCCAAACTGCATAATTATTAACATAATAACTGTTTTCCATAGTTAAAATTTTTTTTACATAGGCTGGTGATATTGTATAAAATCTTTGACCGTTATATAAATAATATTTGTTATTTTCAGAAGTTGCTCCAGCCATACCAATTTCATCAACTGTTATAAGCCCTATTGGATATATAAGTGACTTATTTCCTTTTGTAGAATTTGCAACAGTATATAAATCAAGACTATTTTGACATTTTAAATTCCACTTTTTAACATGGTCCCTAGCGATACCACCAAAATAAGTTTCCACGTCTGTACCTAAAATATATTGCCAATTTTCTTTATCAAATTTATATTGAACTCTATCACCACAAAATCCCTCATTAAGCTCTATCTTGTTTGCGTAACTTAGTAAATTATTTGTATACCACTTTTCTAACTCTATCAATGCATTTGATTTTGTCTCTAGTCCATGTACTTCTCCTACGGTATATTTAAATCCAACTTTTGCAACATCGTCATCATTATTAAATACTTGTGAAACAATTGCTATACTGTCTGTTGTTGATTCTCCATTTTGATGAGCACTTGTTCCATCATATATTAGCCTTATACTTCCATCACCATTGATTCTTACTATTCGCCACCATTTATTTGCAAACTTTACATAGTTGTTTTCTACATCTCCTCGGTAGTAA
>CAPZYV010000126.1 GCA_948750805.1 uncultured Bacilli bacterium
TACAATAAGTTTTTATTCTTTTATAACAAAAAAAGACAGATTTTTCTAAAAAATCCGTCCTTTTTTTATAAATTCATTATTATTCTAACGATCGTACCAGTTATTCTACCTAATTGTAAAATAAATTCAAGCGTATAACTTAGCATTGGAATTACAACTGGTACTAGCAAAATAATAACAGCAGTCTTAAACAGATTTTTTATTTTAGTGGACATGCGTTTCCACCAATAAGTCTTCTTATACTACTACCTAGGTATCTACCTATATCCATAAATGAATTGAATCCTTTAATAAGTGAATTTATTAACGAGCTTGAAAGAGCAGCTCCTGCTTTAATTTCTTTTAATTCGTTTTTATTTAATTTCATATTTTTCTTCTCCTTTCTTATCTGCATTTAAACGGTCTTGCTATTCCATCAAAGATTCCCACTACGAAAGTAATTCCTGCGATGATACCCGCAATAGCCCAGCCACCTAATGCTCCTGCCTTAATTTGTTTTAATTCTTTTTCTTTTAATTTTTTCATTTTTCCTCCTGTTATTTTTATTATCAGAAAAGGTATGAATTTTATCAAATAAATTAACATTTGACATTCTATGACTAATTAAAATAATGGTTTTATCTTTATAATCTTCTTTTATCGCTTTAAGCACCCTATATTCTAATTTAACATCCATTTGACTTGTTGTTTCATCGAATATAATTACGCTTCCAGCGTTATTTAATGCTTGTGCTATAGAAATAAGCATAAGTTCTCCTCCAGATAAATTAGAATTGGTATTATCTATTACGGTAGTGTAATCAATGTTCCTTTCTTTTAGTATTTTCTCTAGAATACTTTTAAATTGAGGTCTTAGGTTAAATTTATTACCTAAGGTTATGTTTTCTAAAATAGTATCACTAAAAAATTTTATTTTTTGATCTACGTAAGTAATACTTCTTCTTAAATTTCCATCTTCATAACTATTTATACTTTTATTATTTATAAAGATGTTTTTACCATTATGTTTAACCTGTCTTGTTAACATCTTAAATAACGTTGTTTTACCACACCCAGAAGGACCATTTATCATAATAAAATCATTTTTATTTATGTTCAAATTAATATCTTTAAAGATAAGTTTATCCTTATATTTATAAGTTATATTTCTAAACGAAATACTATTTATATCTATAAGTTCTAAATTGTTATCTATTTCTTTTTCATCATATATACTCTTTAACCTTACATACGTACTTTTAAAATCTGCATAAAGTAAATGCAAGTTACCTATTTGACCTAAGCAGTCAAAAATAATAGATTCTATGTACGTAACAAAAAGGATGTTAGATATAGATGATTTAGAAAAACATAGATAAGCTACCGAACAAAAACTTGAAATAAAGATTATTAAATTAAATAATAAGTCCTTTTTCTGGTATAAAGTGTTTAATTCTTTATAACTTGATATAGCATCTTCATAAGAGTTAATTATTTTATTTTGTAGATATTTTTCCTTGCAAAGGTTCTTAACGTTTATAATAGAATTTATACCATCAGATATCTTTGTGTTTAATGCTTCGTTTTTTATTTGTAAATCGTAGTTTTTATATGAATGTTTATTAAAGAAATTTTTATTGTATAAAAGCACAACCAAAACAACAAATATATTTAAAATTAAAACATATTTATTAACAAAAAACAAAAACATAAAGGAAACGAGCATAATTATTACGTTTACAAATAAAACTTGCACCATAACAAAAGACATCTGTTTGATATAAGACAAATCATTAATTTTAGATATTAACTCTCCTACTGACCTTTTCTGATAAAATTCATGAGGAAGGTTGATAATCTTTTTTAAACTTGGGATTGTAATAGCTCTATCAGTTATGATTTGGTACTTGAGTAGTGTTTTTTCTTTTATAAAATTAATAAGTTCTTTAATTAAGCCTATACTAGCAAATAAAGTAAGTGTAAATAATAATTTATTACCAAACTTTTCGTTTTCTATTATATGTGATAAGAGAAATGAATAAACTATATTTAAAAATGAAAGGAATAAAATAATAACAGTTATTAAAGAAATAAATTTTTTATTAACTACTTCTTTTTTTATAGAAAACGATTTATTACTAAAAGCAATAATAATACCAGTATATATCTTTTTAAAGTCTTCTAACATAACATATAACATACCTTTAGCAGGATCATTTATTAAAACTTTGTCTTTGGTAATTTTATAAACTACTACAAAGTGCTGAAGATTATTATTAATGGTAAGAGCAATAAAAGGTAATTTAAGTGATTTACTTAAAACAATATTTTTATAACCTACAGCATCTAATCCATAAGTTTTAGCAACCCTTATTATCTCATAGGCACTTACTCCCTCCTTATCAATTTTAATTTTAGATCTAACACTATCATAGGTAACATGTTTATTAAAACTATTAAGTACACTTGTTAAACAAGCTACCCCACAATCATTAACTGACCTTTGGCTTACAACACATTTTTTATCTATTTTATCACCTCCTCAACTTTATCATTATCCATAACTTTTAAAATTCCCCTAAAAAAGTGAAAAAAAATGAAAAAAATTTCACTTTTTTATAAAAAACATTAAAAATTACCATAAAAAAATAATTAGCAACTTAAAAGCTAATTATTTTTTTTGCATACTTACTGGTTGTTTATCGGAATCTGTATAAGTTGTGGTTGATGTTTGACTTTGATTTTTCATACTGGCTAATTCATTTCTGAATTTTTCATCTAACATATCA
>CAPZYV010000127.1 GCA_948750805.1 uncultured Bacilli bacterium
GGGAGCATTTTTTAATATTTCACTATCTTTATCAACTTTACAATCAAGTATTCTTAAAGGATTAGTCTTAAATCTTGCTTTACAATCATCACACAAAGAATCAATATGAGGTTCTAAATATTTAACTAAAGCTTCACGATAATTATCACGGGACTTTGTATCACCTAAAGTATTTATTTTAACAATAATATCTTCAATACCCATTTCTTCTAAAGTACGATAAGCAAGACTGATAACCTCAGCATCAATAAGAGGAGAATTACTTCCTAGCACTTCAACACCAAATTGTGATAATTCCCGATATCTTCCAGCTTGCGGTCTTTCATAACGATACATTGTTCCACTATAATATAGTTTAACTGGTTGATTCACTTCTCCATACATTTTATTTTCGATATATGAACGAACTACTCCTGCAGTACCTTCGGGTCTAAGAGTTAAACTTCTATCTCCTCTATCTTTAAAGTCATATGTTTCTTTCGATACAATATCACTAGATTCCCCTACACTTCGATGAAATAATTCCGTTGATTCCATAATCGGTGTTCTAATATAATTATAATTATAATAACCAGCAACAGTTGCAAATACACTATTTATATAATTATAGTATTTAGCATCACTTCCATATACATCATAAGTTCCTTTTGGTTTTGTTATCATTTTTCTTTTCTCCTTCCAAAAATTAAAAAAACTTAGTTAATCATAAGGACGAAAATAAATTCCGCGGTGCCACCTTATTTTACTAAGTACTCTTTATTTTTTATCGCATCATATGCGTTTTCTAATTATTAAAAGCTGTCTTTCTAATAAATATTCTTAAATCTTTCTCAGCTCCAGATTCTCTCTTTAAAGGTAATTTATTATACTCGTTCTTTCATTAGAAAAATACTATATTAGTATTTTATTATAAAATAGATTTTAAGTCAATCTAAAATACATAATTTATTCAGGTTTTCGTTATCTTTTGACTACATCATCATTAGTATTATTAAATTTTCTTTCTATTTGATTCATAATAAGATTTATAACTGAATTAACTTCAGTAAGATTTAATTTTAGTCCAAAAATATTACTGTCCCATAACATATCGCTTCTTTCTATTTCGAAAGTTAAATCTTCTTTATTAAGTCTTACTATTTTACCTGTTTCGTCTTCGATTACAATTTCTTGAAATGATGGCTGTAATTCAAATATTTCAAAAATTTCATCATGGTCAAAAAGGCATGAGTGGTCTGAAGAACTAAATCTACCCGTTCTTTCCATTTCTTGTTTTTTTCTTACTTTATCCGAAACATGATGATATCTTTTTTTCTTGGTTTTATGTGCTGTATAGCAATTAGATATCAGGTTTCTTAAAAAATCTTTATTATTTAAAAATGCTGAATTTTTATAGTCATTTATCATTAATTTGCGTAATTTTTTATAATTAATTGAATCCCAATGTATAAAATTGATTGTGGAAGGTAAATTGAAATTGCTACAATGATAAAGAGCATTACTTCCTAAATGTTCAAATCCTTCATTTAAAACTAATTCAGGAATATCACTACTAAAAATGCCACTTAAAATGGCTTGTAAAGTACTTGGCATAATAACTGTTTTATTTTTACAATCTTCATTAATTAAATTATATAATTTAATTGGAATGCCTCCACCATATATACGTTTAATTCCTTCGGGAAATTTATAAATATCTTTTGGTAATGTATTTTGATATAATTTGTATATTCTGTATAAAGGGTTATTTTTAAATTCTTCTTTATCCGAAACTCTTATATTATAATCCATCATTTCATAGATTGATGATAAAGGCACTTTTTCTTCCCAATCAATACCTTTTTCATAAAAATCAATTTCGGAATAATCACTTATATTTACATATGTATCTGTAAAAAACTTATTTAACCAATCTCCACAATAAGTTAAAGATAGTAATAAAGCTAATAATATTCGATTATTTAGTATTTTTAAAAATGAAAATTCATCCTCACTTTTAAAAATAGATGCCATAATATTAATAATCTCTGAGACATTAATTTTATATTTATCCGCTAATAAATTTATGTATGTTTCTTGCCCTGTTATTATTCTATTTATTTTTTCAGAAACAATACTTTGGTAGCACTCTAGTTCCCTATGAGTTGCTGATTCCAAAATATTTAAATCATAATCAGTAAAAATATTAGCCATCAAGATACAAAATTTATTTTCATAAAGTTCTTCTAAATCGTCATAGCTTACTAAATTTCTACCATATTTACTAAATATTTTATATCTGAGTTCTAAAATGTGAATTGTGTCTATATAGGCTTTTTGTTCTTTTTGCAATTCTTCTAAACTTAAATCAACTAAAGTAGTAGCTAAATTTTCTGTTTCCTCACTTAAAACTTTTAAATCATCTTTATGGGTATAAACATAGATTTCTAATTCTTGTTCTAGTGTTGCTATTAATACTTTAGGACTTAAGTTTAAGCTTTCTAAGTAACCCACTATATCTGGTATGACGATTAAAGCCATTTCGCGAACTTCTTCTAATCTTTTATCTATTACTTCATCATTAACTTCTTCTATATTTTGATTATCTATATTTTCTAAAAATGTTTTGAAGTCTATATTTTTAATATTTATTAAATTATTATGTATGGCTTTTATCATTAGCCATTCTTGATTTTGAAATATAAATAAACTATGTTGTAAATTATTTATTTCATTTAAGACTGCATTTTCTCTTGTTTTGGATAATTTCTTTTCT
>CAPZYV010000128.1 GCA_948750805.1 uncultured Bacilli bacterium
GTTTAACTATATAATTTCCTTTAATTTTAGTTGAAAATAAAATTAAACCAAAAGAAGTTAAAAAAGAATAAACAAAACCTAAATCGTAAATAAAAAAAGGATTAATTAAAAGTAAAAATATAAATAATAAATAAAGAATATTTAAATTATTTAGATTTAAATGTAAAGATTTATTTATAAATATTAATATAAATAATAAACTAGCTCTTACTACTGAGGCACTAAAGCCAATTAAGAACATATAAAATAATAAAAATATAATTATTCCTATATTAATTACGTTATCTTTAATTTTAAATCTTTTTAATAGAAAACTAATTGCCAGAACCAGAAAACTTACATGCATTCCTGATACTGCAAATAAATGAGTTACTCCGTTATTTCTAAAGTTTTGATAAACGTCACTATTTATGTAGTCCTTATCCCCTAAAATAAAAGCTTGCATGTAAGAATTTATATTTTTATAACTATTTACTTTTTTAATAAACATATTTTTAATTTTATATAAAGAAGATATATTATTATTCGTTAATTCTAAATTGCTAATTTGAAAAGTTTTATATATTTTTTTATTATATAAATAATTTTTATAATTAAATGTATTAGGTATGGTGTTATTAAGCGGTTCATTAAATTTACCAACTAGTTTAACTTTTAACCCTAGTTTTAATTTAGATATAATTTGTGTTTTTTCTTCTATGCTTGAAAAATAATATGTAGATTGTACTTTTTCTTTGGCTTTAATTAACATACTTAATTTATCACCATCTGTATTATATTCTAATATTATTCCTTCAAGCAAAGATTCATCTAAATAAATTGAAGAATATTTAATAAACTTTGTAAATAATAAAACATATAATATTATTAAAAATAAACTAAATGCAAGAAACCTTTTAGACTGTAATATAATCTTTAATCTTTTCAAATAAAGATTCGCCTATGCCTGTTACGTTTATTATATCATTAATACTTTTAAAAGCACCATTTTTATCACGGTATTCAATTATAGTTTTGGCTTTCGCATCCCCTATACCTTTTATAGTAGTTAAATCATTGATAGTTGCTTTATTAATATTTATTAAAGTGTTATTTTCTATATTAACGTTATCGTTTGGTTCAGAGTCATTATTATCTTTATCATTTTCAATAATGCTTACTTTATCATTAGTACAATTATCAATTTCATAACTAGGTGTTTTACATATTACTGTTTCCTTATTACTAGTAGATTTATTTTTATATTCAGTTTTATTATAAACATAAATTACCATTTCATCACTTACTTTTTTACTAAGATTAATATTGTTTTTATAAGCGTTAGAGTTGAATCCTCCAGCCAGCTTAATAACATCATTAATAATAGCTTTCTCATCCATTTCGTAAACACCAGGCTTTTTTATAGCACCTTTTATATCAACAAATAAAGTTCTAGTTTCTTCAGGTTGATTAGCATTTTCTTCTTTAATAGTTATTTCTGAATTATTTGCTATTATAGCATCAGATTCTTTTTCTTCATTAATTTTAAAATTACACCAAATTAAAGAACCACAAATTATAATCAAAATACCAATAATTATTTCTTTAAAATAATTTTTTAATATAAATAAAATGTTTTGCATAAGTAGCCTCCTTTCTAAAGAAATTCTAGCAAAGAGGTTTTAGAATAGCAAATTACAAAATTTTAAAAATCTGCTTTAAAAACATTAAAAAAGTGTTGCTATTGCAACAAGTAATTCTAATATTATTAAATTTAAATACAAATTTATAAAAATTAGCTTTTTTTATTTTTTTTAAATAAAAGCGTAAAGAATAGTAAGATAGTTAAAAAACATATAACAGAAATAGATGGTAAAGCATAATCTGAAACCTTTTCTTTACCTACAATATTAAGGGCAGTTTTAGTATCTATATTTTCACTAGCATTTAAAGTTTCTTCTTTATAGACATATAAATAATAACTCATTTCTTCCTTATCATTATAAACCGTAATAACAACTTCATTTAAACCATTTTTCAATTCATTTCCGAAAATAGAAATATTATCATTTTCATTAATTTCATATTGAAACTTAAGTATATTAGCATCATCAGTTAAATTAACTGTGTAAATTGTATTTAAAGGGTCAAATGAAAGACCTATATCACCATTCATAATTACTAAATCTTTAAGCATATTACCACCTAAAATTAGTGTAAACAAAAAAGAAAAGATTATGCTTTTCTTAAATTAGTTTAATTAATATTTCATTCATTACATATAGTTTTTTAGGATTAATATATACATAACCATTTTTATAAATAATATCACCACTTTTAACTAATGGCTTGATAGGAAATATATTTTGCATATTTTCTTCAAATTTATCAAAAAACTTTTCTAGATTTATACCTTCTATTTTTCTAAATCCTAATATAAGTTCATTTTCCATATTATCTACTTTACTCATTAAAGACCTACTACTAACAAAATTACCTTTTAAATATTCTGTTAAACTTTTGGTATTTTCATAACGAACTGCAGCGACATAGCCACTAGCTCCACATCCAAATCCATAATATTCTTGATTATTCCAATAAGTTAAATTATGGCGTGACTCATAACCTGATTTAGCAAAATTAGAAACCTCGTAATGTTTGAAACCTGCTTTTTTTAGAGTCTTACATATTACTTCATACATTTTAGCATCTCTATCTTCTTCAATAGGTTTAATCTTATTCAAACCAACTAATGTATTTTTTTCTATTATTAA
>CAPZYV010000129.1 GCA_948750805.1 uncultured Bacilli bacterium
AATCTTACAATCAAGCTGGTTGGGTTTTTCAAGATTATCGAAATAAAGAAGATAATAAACATACAATTTTATATGCTCATGGAAGAAGCGATAAAACAATGTTTGGGTCCCTAAAAGATATTTTAACTAATGATTGGCTTAAAAATAAAAATAATTTTGTAATTAAAATGTCTACCCTTGAAGAAAATACTTTATGGCAAATATTTAGTATTTATAGAATACCTACTACAAGTGATTATTTACAAATTGATTTTAAAAATGATGATAATTTTTTAGAATTTACTAACATGTTAAAAAATAGAAGTTCTTATAATTTTAATACTAATGTTAGTAAAAATGATAAAATTTTAACTCTTTCAACATGTTATAACAACAAGGAAAAAATGGTTATTCATGCTAAATTAATTAAAAAAGAAATGAAAGTTTGAAAAGGCTATCAATATGATAACCTTTTTATTATCCCATTACTTCTCCACCATTATTATGAATTACTTGCCCTGTAACATAACTTGAATCATCACTTGCTAAAAATACAAAGGTTGGTGCTAGTTCATATGGCATAGCACCTCTACCCATCGCCGAATTTGCTCCTAATGAAGGTATTTTTTCTTTCTCCCAACAAGCTGGTTGTAAAGGTGTCCAAAAAAATCCTGGTGCAATTGCATTAACTCTTATATTTTTTAAAGCTAAATTACGGGCTAGACTTCTTGTAAAGCCAACAATTGCCCCTTTAGAAGTAACATAATCAATTAGTTGTGCATCACCATAAAATGTAGTTATGGAACTTAAATTAATAATAGAAGCGCCGTTTTTTAAATAAGGCAGTACTTCTTTGGTTAAATAAAACATTCCTAAAACATTTACTTTCATTGTCCATATAAACTGTTCATCACTAATATTTTCTAACTTATCTTGTTGATATTGTACGCCTGCATTATTTACTAAAATATCAATTTTACCAAAACGATTTAACGTCTTATTAACAATTCCTTTACAGAAACTATGATTACTAATATCTCCAGCAATAAGTAAACATTCTCCACCTAATTTTTCAAGATATTTTTTAGTATATAGTGCATCTTCATGTTCATTATAATAACAAATTACAACTTTTGCTCCCTCTTTTACAAAAGCTACGGCACAAGCTCTCCCAAGACCACTATCACCACCTGTAATAATGGCAACCTTATCTTTTAATTTACCACTACCTTTGTAACTTGGATTATCAAAGATAGGTAATGGGTCCATCATATATTCATTGCCTGGCTGTTTATCTTGTTCTTGCTCTGGTGCTAAAATTTTATATTTTTTTACTTGTAAACCAATATCATCAAAATATTTATAATATTCGTTTCCAAAATTATAATCAAAATTCATATATTCCTCCTAATTTAATATATGAACTTTTTTAAATTAGGTTATATGCCCAAGAAAAAAGCTGATATAAATATCAACTAACTATTATATATTTCTTCATAACATTTATTTTCACGATATTTATTAAAAGTATCATTTAATTCTCTTACTTTATCATGAATATTTTGAATTACTTCTGTATAATTACTATAAGCATGCGTTGTAAAAATAGATATAGCATAAGGACTTCCTTCTAAATTTAAGCCAATATCATGAAAATTAATATCCCAACTTCCATACTTATGGTATATTTTAATACCTTCTTTATTAAAGGCATTATGGTCTTCATTATCCATTATCTCCAATAAAAATGGGCCGTAATCTTTATTCTCACTAATAATTTTATAAGCTTCTTTTAAATAAATGTTAGTATCACGAGCTGTTTGGTTACCAAATTTATCTCCACCAGTAAGTATTACTTTACCACCTAAAGCTAAACCATAATTTTTAAGATTATTAAAACCAATATAATCAATAAGCATTAAATGAGCTGAATTATCACTAACTGAAATAGCATAATTAATTAAATCTCGCAAACTCACTTTATCTCCTATTTTATGTTTAGCTAAACCTGATGAATAACCAGCAATATATTTATTTTCATAAATAATTTTCTCTTCGTCTAAGTCTAATTTTTTCGTAACATTATCTGTATTTGTTTCATTAACAAAATATGGATTATCAGGATTACTAGCTTTATTAATTAAATAAAGAGCATCAACAAGTTTTATTAAACTACAACCATAATATACTTTATCAGCATCATAAGTATAAATTAAACCTGTTTCTAAATTTTCAAAATATACTGATGCTCGATAATTATTATTTTTAATTAAATTATCAATTTCATTTATAGCTTTAGTTAATTCTTCTGTTTTTTCTTCCTCTTTATACGGACTAATTAAACAAGCATCATAGGCTTTTTCCTTTTTCTTTTTTTCTTCATAAGCCTTCTTGCTTTCTTCTTCTGCAATTCTTCTAGCTTCTTTTTCGGCTTTTAAAATATTATTACTATCAATTAAATAATATATGCCATAGCTAACACTAATTAGTATAGACAGTAATAATAAAACCCTCCCCTTTTTTAATTTTCTCCTTTTCTTTTTCATATTATCTTTCACTCACAAAATAAACTTCATACCAAATTAAGAAGATAAAAATATTATATAATTTTAAACTACTTCTTTTAATATCATTATAATGTTCATCTAATAATTTATTAATATAATCTTTATCAAAAAATTTTGATACATATGGTTTATTAAAATATT
>CAPZYV010000130.1 GCA_948750805.1 uncultured Bacilli bacterium
CATAAATGAAAAAATTGACTAAAATACTTACTTTAGTAGTGGTACTATTTACTTTGTCAGGATGCTTTAAAGATGATAAGTTAAGTAATGATAATGTTTATACAACTATTTATCCAATTGAGTTTTTAACAAAATATTTATATGGGGAGAATAAAACAGTATCTAGTATTTATCCAAGTGGTGCAGATATTGATTCTTATAAACTTACTGATAAACAAAAAGAAACATATCAAAAAGGAGCATTATTTGTATATAATGGATTATCTAAAGAAAAAGAATTAGCTAAAGAATTTTTAAATGAAAATAATAAAATGTTATTAATAGATGTATCTTATGGTTTAAAGTATGAAAATATAATATCTGATTTATGGTTATCACCTAATAATTATTTAATGCTTGCCAAAAATATTAAAAATAATTTAATAGATTATACTACAAGTAAAACTGTAATAGAAAGTATTGAAAAAAAATATAAAGAATTAGAAGAAGAGCTTTCTTATATGGATGCAGATTTAAGAAATATTTCTAATACTGCTGTTATGGATGGTAATAATATAATAATCGCATCTTCTAATAAACTTAAATTTTTAGAAAATTATGGGTTTGAAGTAGTTGTATTAAATAGTGATACTTTAAATGAAACTAGTATTAAAAATAATTTTAAAAAAGAAATTCAAAAAGATATTTATTTATGTAGTACAGATACAAAAACAGATTTAATTACGGAATTAGAAAAAAATTATAAAGCTCATATTATTAATGTAGATATAATGAATACTTTATCCGATGTAGCTATTGCAAATAGTGAAAATTATTTAACTATTATGAAAAGTTTTATTGAAAATATTAGGAATACAGCACTAAGTTAATTGTGCTTGTATTTTTTTTATGGTACAATTATTTATATTGGAGATGATATTAATGTTTGAATATATGGGTGATAGACTTTCTAAAGCTATAAAAAATATTAGAGGTATGGGCACAATAACAGAAGAAAACATTAGTGAAGCAATGCGAGAAATAAGACTTGCACTTTTAGAAGCCGATGTAAATTATCAAGTTGTAAAAGAATTTGTAGCTA
Organism: uncultured Bacilli bacterium; assembly: GCA_948750805.1. The sequence continues at coordinate 1,082 of CAPZYV010000130.1, forward strand.
GTGTTAAAGAAAAAGCTTTAGGATTAGATGTAAGTAAGAGTCTTAAACCAGATGAATTGTTTATTAAATTAGTTAAAGATGAATTAGTTAGTCTTTTAGGGGGAGATTATGTTTCTTTAAAAGTTAGTAGTGGAACAACAATTTTAATGCTTTGTGGACTTCAAGGTAGTGGTAAAACAACTAGTGCAGGAAAACTAGCTAATTATGTACGTAAAAAACATCATAAAAAGCCTTTATTAGTAGCATGTGATGTATATAGACCTGCAGCGATTGAACAATTATGTGAAATTGGTAAAAGTTTAGGTATAGAAGTATTTACAAAAGGAAAGATTAAGCCTTTAGAAATAATCAATGAAGCTTTAGTTTATGCTAAAGAAAATAAATTTGATTATATAATTATTGATACTGCTGGACGTCTTCAAATTGATGAAGCTTTAATGCAAGAGTTAAAAGATATTGAAACCCATATTAGTATTGATGAAACTCTTTTAGTGATTGATGCAATGATGGGACAAGATGCAATAAATGTTATAAATGGGTTTAATAATGCTCTAAATTTATCTGGAACAATTTTAACTAAACTTGATGGCAATACTAAAGGTGGAGTTGCTTTATCAGTTCGACATTTAACAAATGTGCCAATAAAATTTGTGGGTGACTCTGAAAAAATGGATGGAATAAGAGAATTTTATCCTGAGGTAATGGCTAACCGTATTTTAGATATGGGAGATATTTTAGGTATAGCAGAAAAAGTAGAAAATATAATTAGTGAAGATGATGCTAAAGAGCAAATGTCTAAAATGAAAAAAGGAAATTATGATTTAGAAGATTTTATGAATAATCTTAGACAAATAAAAAAATTAGGTCCTTTAGAAAATATTTTAAAAATGCTTCCTGGTGCTAGAAAAATGGGACTTAATAATATTAATATTAATCCTAAAGATTTAGCTCATATAGAGGCAATAGTAAGTTCTATGACTCCATATGAAAGACGTCATCCTGAAATTTTAAAAGCTAGTCGTAAGCAAAGAATAGCTAAAGGTTCAGGTAGAAATGTAGAAGAGGTTAACCGACTTTTAAAACAATTTGAGACTATGAAAACAATGATGAAGCAAATTAGTAATGGAAATATGAAGTTACCATTTTAAGAGGTAGTATGAATAAATTTATAATTGGCAGTTTAACGATATTTGAGTTTTTATTTTATACGGTTTTAATGGTATTAATTGGAAGTATTCCTTTAGAAAGTGAAGTATTAAAACTGATAATTCATTTTAGTTCCTTATTAGTTATTAGTGTTATTTTATATTATTTAATAAAAATTATTTTAAATAAATTAAATATGAAAACAAAAAAATTTATTTATTTAATAATTGTTTGGAATTTAGTAATGGGAATTTTATTTCCTGGATTATTGACTGTTATAATTCCTAGTGAAAAAATATTTTTATTTAGTATGCTTATTATTGTGAGTACAGTTTATTATGGCATATTTGTAAATATATTTTTAAGTTTGTTAAATTTCGTACTAACAAAAGATAAAAATTAGGTTATTTACCTAGGCATAGTTTAAAAATTAGCATATTATAC
>CAPZYV010000131.1 GCA_948750805.1 uncultured Bacilli bacterium
GAAATAATAGATGAAGTATTATTTTATATAATGAAAGCTCCTAAAAGTTATACGATGGAAGATGTAATAGAAATAAATACTCATGGTTCAATTGCGGTTGTTAATAAATTAATGGAAGTATTATTACTTTCTGGATGCAGATTAGCAGAACCTGGTGAATTTACTAAAAGAGCATTTTTAAATGGTAGGATAGATTTAACAAAGTCTGAAGGAGTTTTAGATTTAATTAAATCAGAAACAGAACTTACTAGAAAGATGGCAATTAACGAGTTATCTGGTAAAGTATCAGAATTAATTACAAATTTAAGAGATAAAATAGTGGCTTTAATTTCAAACATAGAAGTAAATATAGATTATCCAGAATATGAAGATATTGAAGTAGTTACCATAAATAGAATTAAAGAAGAAGTAGTAGAAATGAAATCTAAACTACTTGAAATACTTAAATTATCGGAAGATGGAAAAGTATTAAAAGATGGTATTAAAACAGTTATTTTAGGAAAACCAAACGTAGGTAAATCAAGCTTATTAAATGCTTTATTAGAAGAGGAAAAAGCTATTGTAACAGACGTTAAAGGAACAACTAGGGATATTGTTGAAGGAAGTATTATAATAGGCGGAGTAAAGCTTAATTTGATTGATACCGCAGGAGTTAGAGAGTCTTGCGATGTAGTAGAAAAAATAGGTATAGAAAAAAGTTTAAGTTTAATAAATGAAGCAGAATTAGTTCTTTTGGTGCTTGATTCTTCTGAAGAACTATCAGATGAAGATAAGTTCTTACTTGATAAAACTAAAGATAAAAAAAGAATTGTTATTATGAATAAGACTGATTTAGATAGTAATAATACATATGATAAAGATGTTATTAGAATAAGTGCTAAAGAAAATATTGGTATAGATAATATAAAAGATAAAATAAAAGAATTATTTAATGTAGGTGCTTTCTTAACTAAAAATTTAACTTTCTTTACTAACGCAAGACAAATAGCACTACTTAAGTCTGCAATAGAGTCATTAAAAGAAGTTGAGCGTGGTGTTAACGAAGAAAGAGAAATAGACATGATAGAAATAGATTTAAAACTAGTTTGGGAGCGACTAGGAGACATAGTAGGAGTTAATTACACAGAAGAACTTGTTGATAATTTATTTAGTAGATTTTGTTTAGGAAAGTAGGTTAACTATGAGTTTAGAATTATGTGGTTTTGCAGAAAACGAAAAGGTTATATATGGTACATATGATGAATATTTGGCTTTTAACCATTGTTTAGCATCTGATTATGTATCAGCTATATATTCAGAAGATTTTGAAGCTTTAGGTGATTTATCTTTTGATTTGTTAGAGGATATTTTATATTGGATTCCTATCTATGACGAAAAAGATGAAGAAATAAAAGAAAATATAGAAAGTGGACTTTTAAAAACATATAAAAATAGAACTTTTATTGATGCTATTTTAGCAAATAATAATAAGGAAGCAGCGTATACATATTTAAAAAGAAACGGAATTAATTATAATGATAAATATATTGATTTATTAATCCTTTTAATTATTAATTATGAAGAAGATGAACACGATTTAATAAATAATATTATTTTTGGATCATTAAATAAAAAAGAAATAGAAAAGAATCTAGAAATTGTTTTAAGAAGAATAATAGATGCATATGAAAAGGCAGATAAACTTGAAAATGTTAATAGAAAAGAAAAAATACGTTCCTATATAAATGATATAAAATATCCAAAAAAATTAGGTAAATTATATATTGATAAAGATATAGTAAATGAAATTTGTTTAAAAATAAATAAAAAAAATTAATGTATTAAAAAGTTGGCCCTTTGGGCCAATTTTTTTATCTTTTACAATATTCGAGTTTTTTCTTAAAAATAATTCATATAATAAATGACTTTGAAAGGAGCAATATATGGGTTATTATTCAAAAATAAAAAACGTAATAGAAGAAAAGGAAGTAAACGAAGGTGTAAGAAGACTGCAATCTAATAAAGATACTTTAAATGCTTATTATGAAATAGGAAAACTATTGGTAGAAGCTCAAGGTGGAGAAAATAAAACAAAGTACGGGGATATGTTAATAAAAAAATGGTCAATAAAATTAATGGAACAATATGGCAAGGGTTATTCAACTACTCATCTTAAATATATGCGAAAGTTTTATCTTATCCAAAAAGGTCAACCAGCGGTTGACCAATTAACATGGACTCATTGGACTATATTATTACCAATAAAAAATGAAAATGAAAGAAATTATTATATAAATCAGTGCATATTAAATAATTTATCAAAAAGAGAATTAATTAAACTAATAAAAGAAAAAGCATTTGATAGATTATCTTATGCTGATAAAAATAACATAAAACTAATAGATACAAAAGATGAATCTAGTTACAACCTAAAAGATATGTTACTAGATCCAATTATAATAAAAGCCCCTGATAAGAAAAACTTAAGTGAAAAGATGCTTAGAAAATATATATTAGAAGAGTTAAGAGACTTTTTCTTACAAATAGGAGCAGGTTTCTTATACGCAGGAAGTGAGTACAAATTAAAATACCTAGATAAAACTTTCTATGCCGACATGATGTTATTTAATACAAACTTAAATTGCTAT
>CAPZYV010000132.1 GCA_948750805.1 uncultured Bacilli bacterium
AGTTTAACTATTTTTTCATCCCGACTTAAGCTGATAAGAAAATTTTTGATTTTTCTTATCCTAAACCGCATAAACAAAATTTGCTCATTTTTTAACAAGTTAATTTTAACTTCATATCATTTAATATTTTTCTCTCTCCTACTAAATAGAGATTTAACATATCATGAATATAAGCATTAATATATACTTCATGATTTAGATAACCTTCATTAACTAATTTATTAATTGCATAATTAATTTCTTTAAGATTATACCCTTTCTTTTTTAATAAAGCTTTTAACTCTACTTCTGAACGTAATTTAATACTTACAAGCTTTAATGCTGTATAATATGATTTTAACATATTATTTTCATTCAATATTTCAGTAAATTCTTTTTCTGAAATTTCTTTTTTTAGCAACAACTCATATTTAATAATGATATCATCATATAATTTATAATCTTCTTTATCGGTAGTAATTTTATATTCATTATTTTTAGTTTTTTGATACTTTAATATTTTCATTTTTTCTTCACCATCTATAGTTTATCATACTAGTGTTTGGGTGTCAAATTTCAAACTATTTAATTATTGTTTTTTTATATTCTTTTATAAAAAACTCATCTGTCATCCCTGATATATAATCTAATACTATTCTTGATTTATTATTTTTCTTAAAATAATCTTCGCTCATATTACTTAAATAAGAAGAAATTATTAAAGATTCTTTATTATTACTTTCAATATCGTCTAAATATTTTGTAAATAAAGTTTCAAACATTTTCTTTAACTTATATTTATATTTTGAAGATTCTGAATTATTATATATATGTTCATAATTAAATTTCATTAACTCTTTAATAGCTTTATAAACATCGTCACTAAACATAATATAATTTTTATTATAACTATTTTTTAAAATATCCAGAATACAAGAATTAACGATATCCCTTGTATTATCGCCTAAAGTTTTAACAACAAATTCTGGAATATCTTCTCTTTTTAGCAAAGACATCCTAATCGCATCATCTATATCCCGACCCAGATACGCGATTAAATCACTAACTCTAACCACACACCCTTCAAGAGTCATTGGTTGCATTTTACTAATTACTTTTAAATCTTTATAACTTTCTTTATATTCATAAAAAAACTCTTCACTCGTTTTAGATTTAGGTTCATATTTGCCTAAAGGTAATTCGCCATTATGACACATAATCGCATCCAAAACTTGAATTGATATATTAAGACCATTTCCAAAATTTTCTACATATAATAATTTTCTAATGCTTTCAATATTATGATTAAAAAAACCTTCATTATATTTTAAACTTATTTCATTTAAAATAGATTCCCCAATATGACCAAAAGGAACATGTCCTAAATCATGCCCTAAAGATGCTGCCTCTATTAAATCCTCATTTAAAGCTAATGCTCTTCCAATAGTTCGAGCAATTTTACTTACAAACTGAACATGTATCATCCTTTTTGAAATATGGTCATTTTTTTTATTCGAAAATACTTGTGTTTTATCTTGATATCTAATAAAACTTAAAGAATATAAAATACGGTCAATATCATGAAAATAAGATGTTCTAATATCACTATCGTTTGGTTTTAAATATATAGCATCTTTATCTTTACTTGCATAAATAGATAAATTAGCATTATGCTTATCCATTACTTTTTTTATTTCTTCTAGCATATTTGCCTCCTATTTTTATGTTTTTAACTTTTTTATTAACTCTTTTAATGCTATTTATTAATAAAGCATAAATAATTATGAATAAAATAATTATAAAAAGATTAATAATTAGCAGAATATTGTTATATGATATTTCATGATTACTTTTTAAAATCTCATCTTTTACTTTATTCTCTTTAAATTCTTTAATTAAATTTAAAGCTTCAGCTTCATTTTTTTCTAATTCATTTTGGCTATAATTTAAAAAATATGTTTTAGCTCGGTTATTTAAATCTTTAAAGTTTTTATTATTTAAATTAAATTCATAAAGTTCTTTTAATTCTAAAATATATTCTGGTATTTCATAAAGAGTTGGAGCTAGTGGTGAAGTAATAATCTCATTATTGTTTAATGATTCAAAAACATTAGCAATATTATAAAGTAATTCTTCATTATTTTTGGTACTAAATATTTCTAAACCATAAGGTAGATTATCAATAAATCCCATGGGAACGGTAAGAGATGGATAACCTATTACCGAACTTAGAGAACCACCGGGAGCATTTAGACTTCTGGTCTCATTTAGTTTTAATAATTTAGCTTTAATAGTAGGATAGATTATGATATCAACATCATTCTCTTTCATAACTTCTAAAACATGATTTTCAAATTCTTTTTTCTTAGCATTGGTTTTAGGAAGAGAATATTTCCAATTATTTGTACATCCACTTAAATAGCCACTAATACCATAAATATGACCATTAGAATATACTAAATCTTTAAAACTTCTAATTTTGCCTCTTGTATTCTCAATATATTCATTAAATCCTGTACAAAAACTGATACCTGTCATTGTAGAACTGGCTATATTTCGATAATAGTTATTTAACAATTTATCAATATAAACAATATTAGCTCCATTACTTTCTAATAAATCTATTTT
>CAPZYV010000133.1 GCA_948750805.1 uncultured Bacilli bacterium
TTTTTTAATTATAAATTAAATAGATTTATGGCCTGTGAACTTAAGAAAGATGAAGTAACTGCTAAAGATATAGGACAAACACTTAATTATATGAAAGTGGTAGATAAGACTTTAAAAGAACCACATCATAACAAAACAATAGGAATAATAATATCAAAGAAGAATAATAAACTAATTTTAGAATATGTAAGTGACCTAGATATATTTATTACTACTTATAAGTTAGAAAAGATAAAAGAAAAAGTAAATGCTAGTTAAAATCTTTTATTTGTGTTAAAATCATATTGCAAGGTTAGGAGGTAAAAATGGGAACATATATAAAAGGTACTTTTAAAAGAACTATTTTTTCTTCTAATGATGGATTTACGGTTGGACTATTAAAAATAAAGGAAACTGATGATGGGGATCTTTTGGATTATAAAGGTAAACAGTTTACTTTTACTGGATTATTTGCAGAATTATTAATTGACGAAGATTATATTTTTTATGGAGAAGTGATTGATAATCCTAAATATGGAATTCAATATAAAGTAGATAAATATGAAAAAATAATGCCAGAAGATAAAGATGGATTAGTTATCTTTTTATCCAGTGATATATTTCCGGGAGTAGGTGAAAAAACTGCTAAACAAATCGTTGATATATTGGGTGAAGATTGTTTAAACTTGATTTCTAATGATTATGAGTGTTTACTTAAAGTACCAAAAATAACTGCTAAAAAAGCGGTGGATATCCAAAGTAAACTTATTAAATATAATGAAAGTTTTGAAACCGTTGTTTATTTAACAAACCTAGGTTTTAATATGAAAGATGCTCTTAAAATATATAATCATTATTTAGAAGATACAATAAGAGTAATTGAAAATAATCCGTATGAATTAATAGATACGATAGATACGGTGACATTTAATAAGATAGATGAATTAAGAAATAAGATAAACATAGAAAAAAACGATGAAAGAAGAATACTTGCTTTAATTATTTATGTTATGAAAACGGCTTGTTTTAATACTGGTGATACATATTTGAATTTTGATACCATACATAATGTTATAAAAAGTGTTTATGAAGAAGAAATTGGTGATGAAAAATTAAATTACTATTTAATAGAACTTAACAGTCTGGGTAAAATAATAATAAAAGATGATAAGTTTATTTTATATGAGTATTATAAAAATGAACATTATGTTGCATCAAGCGTTTATAATTTATCTAATAAAGATGATTTAACAGTTAAAGATATTGATATTAAAATAGAAAAACTTGAAAACTTTTTTGAAATAAATTATAACGAAGAGCAAAAAAGGGCAATAAAACAATCATTAATTAAAAACTTTTCTATTATAACTGGTGGTCCAGGTACTGGTAAGACTACCATAATAAAAGGCATCACCCAACTTTATAAAATGGTATCAGGTTATTCTCCTGAAAAATTACTAGATAAAATGGTTCTTCTTGCGCCTACTGGGCGTGCCGCTAAAAGAATGAGCGAAGCGTGTAACTTTCCAGCATCTACAATACATAGATATTTAAGATGGAATAAAGAAACCGGTGAGTTTGGTTATAACGAAAGAAATAAAGTTTCAGCAGAATTTATAATAGTTGATGAAACTAGTATGATTGATATAGATTTGATGGCTAACTTTTTTAAAGCGATGCCAAGTAATATAAAACTTGTATTCATAGGAGATTATAATCAATTAGAAAGCGTTGGTCCAGGTAAAGTTTTAAAAGACTTAATTGAATCCGAAATGATAAATACAATATTTTTAAAGGAAATATATAGACAAGATCAAAATTCTTATATTACGCAGTTAGCTTATGAAGTTAATTCTGGTGATTTACAAGAAAGCTTCTTAGAAAAGAAAGATGATTATAACTTTATAAAGTGTGAGAACTATGACATTTTAAAGGCTTGCTGTGATGTGGCTAAGATGGCCGTAAAAAAAGGTTATGATTTAAAAAATGTTCAAATACTTGCACCTATGTATAAAGGAATTAATGGTATTGATAATTTAAATAAAATGCTTCAAAAAATATTTAATCCTAAAGATGACGCTAAAAACGAAACTTATGATGCTGATGTAATTTATAGGGAAGGAGATAAAATTCTTCAACTTGAAAACATGCCAGATGATAACGTTTTTAATGGTGATATTGGTTTTATAGAAAAAATTAGTGGTACTGAAATAACGATTGATTTTGATAGTAATAAAGTTAAGTATAAACCAAAGGATTATAAAGCAATAAAACATGGATATGCAATAAGTGTCCATAAGGCACAAGGAAGTGAATTTGAAATTGTTATAATGCCAATTACTAAGGAATATCGTATAATGCTTTATAAAAAATTAGTTTATACAGCAATAACAAGAGCTAAAAGATCGCTTATTTTGGTTGGTGATCCAACGTCTTTTTCTAAAGCAGTATATAACGTAGGTAATAAAGAAAGACGCACGTTATTAAAAGATATTCTAACATCTAACATTTTATAGTATATGAAAAATCAAATGACGCATACTAGTAATGGCATGATTAAATATGCCA
>CAPZYV010000134.1 GCA_948750805.1 uncultured Bacilli bacterium
CAATTATATATTCAATTGATTTTTAACTTTATAATAGAAAAATTATATTATGAAGAAAAAAATAAACTAGCTAATAAATATTCAATTTGTTTTAATTTAATTAATTTTGTTATGATTATTATAACTTCATTATTATTTAAAAATAGAGTAGTAATTATAACGTTAACACTTATATCTATTGGCTTATATACTTTATATTTGCTTATAAAAGAACATGAAAAATTCAATTTAAAATCTAACATGCTAAAATGGATTAAATATGATTCTGTTTACTTTTTTAATTATTTATGTAAATTTCTTATATTTTTAATTGGACTTAAAAACGTTATAGAATATGGCCATGAATATACTATTGCAATAACATTTATTTCACTAATAACGGATACTCAGTGGGATGTTTTTGATGCAATTAATACCGTTGCAAAAATAGATATAGTAAAAAATGAATTCAGTTATAAAAAAGCAAGAAATAATGCATATAAGTTATTATTAATATTATTATTATCAATATTCATAATGTTTTTGTTCTTTAATTACAATTATGATTTGAATTATGAAATAACATTTATATTTTTAGGTATAGAAATATTAGATTTTATAATATTCCCATTATATAGTTTAAAAGCCACATATTTGAATTTAGAATATTCGAGCACTATAATAACTTCAAATAAAATGATCGCTAACATAGGAAGGTTACTATTATCTCTTCTAAACACACCATATTGCACCGCGATTGGGCAAATTGCATCTGATTTTTATCAATTTATAGCATTAAGTGTATTTTATAAAATTCATAAAAGGAAGCAAGCAAAATGAACTACGAATTATTAAACAAAATAATAGATTATTTAGAAGATAATTTAACAAATGATATAGATATTAAAAAACTTGCCAAATCACTTGGTTTAAACGGCTTTATAATGCAAAGAGTATTTAGTATAGTAACTGGTATTACCATTACTGAATACATAAGAAAAAGAAGATTGTCGCTAGCTTTTGAAGAACTTAAATTAACTGATAACAAAGTAATTGATATAGCATTTAAATACGGTTATGATTCATCTATTTCTTTTTCTAGAAGTTTTAAAAAGGAATTCGGTGTAACACCTAGTAAAATTAGCAAAGATAAAGGAGATACTTATAAAATATTTCCAAGAATTAATTTTAATTCAAGATATCAAAATAAAGGCATTATTAAATATGAAATTAAAAACATAAATGGATTTACTATTTATGGAAAAAAAGTAACTGCTAAAACACATGATGATTTGCATTACAAAATAAGAGAACTTTATAAGGAAATAAAAAAAGATGGTACATATGATTTATTAAATAAATACGAAAGATATGCGAAAGCATATTCTATCAGTAAAGATAGTCATTACTACATAATAGGTTCTAAACACAAAATTAAAGATCTAGGAGAACACCAAATAGCTTCAGGAAAATACGCAATATTTGAAGTAGGATATTTGAATCAAAAAGAAATAATAAAAACAGCACGCTTTATAAATGAAATATGGCAAAGTTCTTCTTCTATGCTAAATATTATGAATAACCCATACATAGAAGAGTATAAGGATAATAATTGCTTTATATGGATGCCATTAGAAAAAATAAGATAAGTATGATATAATAGTTGTAACGGAGGGTTCAATATGAATAATAAATTTATAATTGTTAATGATAAAGCAATTATTTTGGATAAAAACGGTAATTCTAGAACAGCGAATTATCAAAATAATTTATATGAAATTCTTCTGAAAGAAAACCAAATAGAAGAATTAGAAATTATTAATAATGAGACTGGTAATAAAATAGTTGAACTAATGAAAGTGCGTAAGCAAAGTAAAAATGATTATTATTTGCCTCTTATTGGTGGTATAAATGATTAAAAAATATTTTAAAATATGTAAGAAAACAAGATGGATATTATATTTCTTTTTCTTTGTTTTATTTATATTGGGAGTTTTAGATTTAGTTATTCCGATATATGCTTCTAAAATAATTGACTATTTAACAAATAAAAACTTAAGTTTGTTTGTTAGAACGATAATTATTTTATCAGCACTATTTTTAACAACTAATCTTTTTTCCTATTTTGCATGTAAACTATATTCAGCATTTTTTAGAGATAGTTTTATAGAAAACCATAAAATGATTATAAATAGATTATATGATTATAATGATGAATTAATAAATATTCCTAAAGGTAAAATAATAAGTACAGTAAATATTGATGCGATAAACATTGCAGAAATGGCTGATTATATGTTTAATGTGCTATACAATTTTTCTTTAATAATATGTATGTTAATTATCTTTATAAAAACAAGTATAGTGCTTGGCGTTGTAATACTTTTAGTAGTTATAATATATATGATTTTAGCGAATAAACTAACAAAAAAATCTAGCTTTTACATGAGAGGACAAAGAGGATATCAAGATAAACTAACCAACTTGCTTAGCCAGCTATTAAACGGTATAAAAGAAATAAAAACATTTAATATAAAGTCTAGTCTAAATGAAAAG
>CAPZYV010000135.1 GCA_948750805.1 uncultured Bacilli bacterium
AACATAATTATAACCTTGGATTAAAAAAACAGTTATCTAATACTAAAAGAACTAAGACTCGCTTAGTTAAAAAGGTTAAAAATGAAGGCCTTGAAAATGCAAGTGCAGATTTAGAAAATAAAGTATTAGAAATAAAAGATGAATTTTTGTTACAAGTTTTAGACATACTTTTAGAAAAAGCCTTTGAAGAAGCGTATGATAATGGTGATGACATATATCATGATTTAGCAAGGTTATCATTAGATTGCACAGACTTTTTAAGAAAAAAAGGAATTTATACTGATAGTTCTTTTGTAGAAAGTAGATTAGCAACTATAAATCAAAGAAGATAAGTTTTTATCTTCTTTTAATTATGTTATAATACTTTAGGTGATATATATGAATTTTAATATAGAAAACAAGAGTTATGAAGTTATAATTGAAAAGAAAAATATTAAAAATTTGTATATAAGGGTAACAGATGATATAAAGATAAAAGTTACTTGTTCTTTTGTTTATACTAAAAATGCGATTTCAAAAGTATTAGAAGAAAATACTAAATCAATATCAAAGATGATAGAAAAACAAATTAAAAAAAATGAAAAACAAAAAGATGAAGAATACTCTTTATTAGGAATGAAATTAAATGTTATTTATGATGATGTTAGAAAAGCTAAGTATGATGGTAAAACGTTAATTATTAAAGATGATATAATGCTTGATAAGTGGTATAAAAGTATGGCCAAAGAAATATTTAAAACCTATTTAGATGAAGCATATTATGTTTTTGATGAGAAAATCCCTTATCCTATATTAAAGGTAAGACAAATGAAAACAAGATGGGGAGTATGTAATAGAAAAGATAATTCGGTAACTCTTAATCTTGAATTGATAAAAAAAGATCATAAGTATTTGAACTATGTTATCGTTCATGAGCTTTCTCACTTTGTTCATTTTGATCATAGTAAAGCATTTTGGAAAACGGTAGAAAAATATTGCCCTGAATATAAGATTGTAAGAAAAGAGTTAAAGGAGTAAATCATGATAATAGAATCTAAAGATAATAAAAAGGTAAAGTATATAAATAAACTTAGGACTAATAAATTTATGATGCAAGAAAAAAAGTTTATTGTAGAAGGAGAACATTTAGTTAAAGAAGCATGCGAAGCTGGTGTTCTTTTAGAAACTTTTAGCACGAATGAAGTAAATTATAATGTACCTAACAACATTGTTACACCGATAATTATGGATTATATTAGTAATTTGCCATCTTCTAGTAATGTTATTGGAATATGTAAGTTTATCCAAGAAAAAGAAAGCCTAGGAGATAGAATAATAATTTTAGATGACGTTCAAGACCCTGGTAATTTAGGTACTATTATAAGAAGTGCTAACGCTTTTAATATTGATACCGTTGTTCTTAGTATGTCTACGGTTAAAAAATATAATGAAAAGGTAATAAGAGCAGCTCAAGGGATGTTATTTAAAGTTAATGTAATAAGTAAAGACCTTAAAACTTTTATTCCATCCTTGATGGAAAACGGATATAAAGTTTATGGAACAAATGTAGAAGATGGCGTAGATTTAGGTGAAGCTTTTTTAACAGGTAAAATAGCAGTTGTTATGGGAAATGAAGGAAATGGTATAACACCAGATGTAAAGAGCTTATTAAGTGATAATATATATATTAAAACAAGTGATACTTGTGAAAGTTTAAACGTAGCAGTTGCTTCATCAATCATAATGTACGAAATAGGAAAGAGGGTTTAATTATGGAATATTTATATATTGGTAAATTAGTTAATACTCATGGAATAAAAGGAGAAGTTAGACTTTTATCTAAGTTTAGACATAAAGATAAAGTTTTTGTTAAAGATTTTAAATTTTACGTAGGAAAAGATAAAAAAGAATATATAGTAGAAACTTATAGACGTCATAAAAACTTTGATATGGTATTATTTAAGGATAATTATGATATAAACTTAATTGAACATTTAAAAGGGTCTTTAGTATACATAAATAAAGAAGATTTAAAACTAGATAAAAACGTGTTTTTATCTATTGATTTAATAGGATTTGATGTTATAATAAATGATAAATTAGTTGGGGTTATTAATGATGTATTAGATACTCCTGCAAATGAAGTTTTAGTTTTAGATACAGGTGTTATGATTCCATATGTAAATGCGTTTATAAAAAACATAGATATGGAAAAAAGACATGTTATCGTAAACGATGTGAAAGGATTAATATCATGAAAATAGATATATTAACACTTTTTCCTGAAATGTTTGATGGTTTTAAAAATGAATCAATTATAAAAAGAGCGATTGATAATGAAAAGGTTAAAATTGATACTTGTAATTTTAGGGACTTTGCTAAAAATAAACATAAAAAAGTAGATGATACTCCATATGGTGGTGGCGCTGGAATGGTTTTGATGTGTCAACCTATTTTTGATGCGGTAGAAAGTCTAAAAAAGAAAAATAGTAAAGTT
>CAPZYV010000136.1 GCA_948750805.1 uncultured Bacilli bacterium
TGACAATTTTTAATAACGTAATTATTGTACCGATTGTTAGTGTAGTTTTATTTCCTTTGACTATAATAACATTTATTATGCCTTTTTTAGAACCAATATTAGTAATCGGTTTTGAAGTGTTAGAATATATAAGTATTTTATGTAATAAATTAGCTCTCATGATAGTTGTTCCTAAAATAAATATCATCTTTATTATTTTATATTATGTATTTATCTATTTAATTTATAAGAAAGGATTTAAATTCTTAATTGGTATTATTTTTTTAATTGTTATATGTAAACTGCTGCCATATTTAAATAATAATGCTTATATTTATTATTTAGATATAGGGCAGGGAGATGCAAGTTTAATTATTACTGAACATATGAAAGATATTATAATGATTGATACTGGAGGAGTTATAAATTATAGTAAGGAAGAGTGGCAGTTACGAAATAATAGCTTTAATTTAGCCGATAATATTATAAGTTTTTTAAAAAGCTTAGGTATTACAAAACTTGATTTACTTATAATTACGCATGGCGATATTGACCATTTAGGATATGCCGAAGATATAATTAAGGAGATTACCATAGATGCTATAATGCTAAATAATAATCATCTAAATACTAAAGAGCAAGAATTACTAAAAAAAGTAAATAAAAGAATTATTAATAATTATAAAAGAAAAAATATTGTTATAACCAATCTAAATAAAACAAATTTAAAAGATGAAAACGATAGTTCTTTAGTTTTAAGTGTTTCTTTAAAACAATATAATTTATTATTTATGGGAGATGCTCCTAAAAAGATAGAGCAAGATATAATTAATAATTATAGTATTAGAGCCGATATCTTAAAAGTAGGACATCATGGTTCTAATACAAGTACTGACATAGCTTTTTTAGAAGCTATTAACCCGAATATAGCAATAATTTCTGCTGGAAGAAATAATCGTTACAATCATCCTTCACCTGAAACTATAGCTAATTTAAATGCTCTTAAAATTAATTACTTCAATACTAAAGAAAATGGTACAATTAAGTTTATATTAGGTAAGAATAAAAAAATTAGTTTTTATCCACCGTAATATATCTTTTTAAATTTTAACGTGTTATAATTAAATTGTGTGATAATTATGAAAGTATATTTAATTAATGGTGATAGTTATTTATTAATTAATGAAAAAATTAATGAAATAATTAAAGATAATAAAAATATAACAGTTATTGATATGGGTTTAAATACTCTTGAGGAGGTAATTTTAGAAGCGGGATATTTTTCTATGTTTGATGAAGAAAAATATATTATTGTAAGAAATGCTAATTTTTTTGGAACTTCTAAATTAAATGATAATGATACAGAAAAACTCATTAATTATTTAAATAATCCTAATGATAAAACTATTATTATCTTTATTTGCGATGAAAAAATTGATGCTCGTAAAAAAATTACGAAAATAATAAAAGAGAATTATGCTTTAATTACAATTCCAACTTTAAAATATTATGAAATTGAAAATAGAGTAGGCGAATATTTTAAAAAACATGATTTTAAAATAGATAATGAGACTATAAAATACATTGTTCAAAACGGTCTTAATAATTATGACATGATAATGAGTGAAGTTGATAAAATAATTTTATATTATAAAGAGCCAACTACTATTAAATATGAAGATGTTACCAAAATTGTCTCAAAATCAATTAATACTAATAATTTTTTATTTGTTGATGCTATCGTAGATAATGACTTAGAAAAAAGCTTAGATTTACTTAATGATTTAAAAATCATGAAAGTAGAGCCAACAATATTAATATCCTTAATAGCCAGAGATTTTAGAATAATGCTTAATATTAAAAAAATGCATGAAGATAATATTCGTGAATATGAAATAATGAGTGAGTTAAATCTTCAAGATTGGCAGTTAGAAAAATATTTAAAGAAAATATTTCCATACAAAATCAAAGAACTTGAAAACATATTAACTAAACTAGCTCAACTTGATTTAAATATAAAATCAGGAAAAATTGATAGATTTATAGGTCTTGAATTATTTATTATTGATATATGTGAATAAAAAGTGGGTTATATTTTTAACTCACTTTTTATTTTTTCTGTATTTTTAAAGTTTAATTTAGCTATATCTTTTAATTTATCAAAACCATATTTTTTAGCTATTTCTATACCTGTTTTATCTACTATTGGGCCAGCACCTTTTGGGATATCCATATTAAACTCTTGACATAACTTTTTAATTTCGCCTAAGAAAATATATCTTGATATAATAGAAGAAGCTGCAACACTTAAACATTGGTCTTCAGCTTTTGTCATAAAAGTAATATTTTGAACTATTTCTTTGGCATCTTTAATATGTTCATAGTATTTAGAAGGATAGACAAATTGGTCTACAACAATTTTATCGTAATCAAAACCTTTATTTTT
>CAPZYV010000137.1 GCA_948750805.1 uncultured Bacilli bacterium
TGGTAAAGGTACTCGTATAGATGAATTAGAAGAATATTATAAAATATCTACTAGTCTCATTTTAAGGAAAAACAATTTAGATTTATCAAAAGGGGATTTAATTAATGACGATATTGTCAATAGTCTCATACTTAATGAAATTAAAAATGCATTATTGGATAATATTGTCTTAGATGGATATCCTAGGACAATTAATCAACTGAATTTTTTAATTTCAAATAATATATATATCGAAACAGTATATAACATTATTGCTCCAAATGATATAGTTATTAGTAGAGCGGCTAATAGACTAACCTGTTTAAATTGTCAATCTAGTTATACAATTGATGATTTTAGGAGACCACAAAAAGAAGGGATTTGTGATAAATGTGGTGGTATATTAATAAGAAGACCAGATGATGAACCTAATTTGGTAATTAAAAGAATCAAAAAATATTATGATAGTACATATTGCTTGTTAAATGAATTTGATAAGCTAGGTATTAATGTAATAGACATAGATTCCTCAAAATCTCCTAAAGAGATAAAAAAATATATTAAAAGATAGTAATTTAAGTAATAAATGAAGAATATACAAAAATTATAATAATTATGGTATACTAATTAAAGAACTTGTATCACTGAACGTTTTGGGCGTTGGAGTAGGACTACTTAGTATTACTCGCAGTGACAGAGTTCTTTTTTATTGTTTATAATCCTTGTAATTTGTCATATTATGTTATAAATAAAGGCTAAAATGAATAAGATATAAATTTATTTAATTAAAGTGGAAATAAAATGCGATTTATAGTATAATATTTATCGTATAGGAGGCGTTTGTTATGCTACCAAAGATAAAAAGGTATATAAAAAATAATAAAAAACAAGTTGCAATAGTACTTGCTGTTATAGCAGGATTATTAGTATGTCTTGTTCTTTACAAAGCTTTATTTTATTCGAGTTCAGAAAAAGCTGTTTATGGAGTAAGATTAAGAGACATAAAGGAAAATGAATTTGTCAAAGAGGACAAAAAAGAAGTGTTAGATAAGGCTTCAGAAATTGAAGGAGTAAGTAATGTTAAAATAGAAGTTAAGGGAAGACTTATAAAGTTTTTTGTTACTTTTAACGAAGGTGTATCTACCGACGATATGAAAAATAAATTCAATGAAATGTTAGGGTTTATAAGTAGTAAAGTAACTAGTTATTATGATATTTCCTTTTATTCAAAGCAAACAGTAGAAGGAAAAACTAAATACCCAGTAACTGGTTATAAACATAAAGGTAAAAGCGAAATTAGTTTTGATGTGCTTTAAGAGGTGGTAAGTTATGAGAAAGAAAAAAAATAATAAGTGGTTAGTAGCATCGTTTATATGTGTGCTTCTAATTATATTAGTAGTTTTAATAAACTTTAGTAAAGGGCCAAGTGCTCATACTAAACTTAATTTAACTGAGAAAAAGTGGATAGAAAATAATAAAAAAGAAGTTATAAACATTTCTGTTGCAAATAATATTCCAATATTTAGTCAGGAAGGTGAGGGTGTATTCTTTGATTTTATAAATGAATTTGAAGAATCAACGGATTTGTCCTTGAACTTAATACCATATGATGCATCAGGTGATTTAGAAGAAAATGATTTGTATTTCGAAGTTGTTAAACATGATAAAGTATCTAAATTAAAAGATAATGAAATGATTTTTTATAGAGATTATTATGTTTTGGTTGGTAAAGATGCCGAAAAAGTTGCGATGCCAGACGAAATAAAGAATAAAAAAATTGGTGTTTTATCTAGTGATTTAGCAGATGTAAGTTATTATATTTCATCAGATAATGGAGTATCTTATGCCCCATATGAGAAAGAAAGTGAACTACAAACTGCTTTAAAAAATGGTGATGTAAATTATATAGCAGTGCCTAAAACAAGATATGAATCTTTTGCTTTAGAAAATAAGTATCATATAATTTATAACATTACCGAGATGAAAGAAGCATATGTTTTAAGAACGTCAAAAGATGTTAATAAAAATTTAGCAAGTATTGTTAATAAAAAATTCTTAGAATATAAAGCTAATAAACTAAGTGATAAGTATGATGAATCATTAATAAGTTTATTAATGAGTAAAAATAATATTTCAGAAAAATCTAAAGCAGATTTTCTAAGTAAAAAATACGTATTTGGATATCTTGAAAACGAACCATATACAAATACTATTAATGGTAAGTTAATAGGTCTTGATAGCATATATATAAATTCATTTAGTGATGTATCAGGAGCTTCATTTACTTTAAAGAAATATCGTACTGTTAAAGATTTGAAAAACGCATTAAATAAGGGTGAGGTTGATATAGCTCCTAACTACTATAACTATTCTGGTTTAAGTGGTAATTATACTAAAACTATATCTCCATATGATGAAAGATATGTTGTTTT
>CAPZYV010000138.1 GCA_948750805.1 uncultured Bacilli bacterium
TTTATAAATACCTCTTGCTTATACCGCATCCTCTTGAGTATCAACTTTAATTTTGTTCATTAACTTCTTTTTTTCTAATGGAACATCATCTAATTTTGATTTATTGTATGATGTCAGCGATAATAATGATCCACCATTATCATATACGTCTTTTATTACTTTCCTATCAAAATAAGGTTCTTTTTCTATTTCTTCTATAGTAGAATTCATTAATATATCTTTTGTTTTTTCGCCATCGTATTCCACATCATAAATTTCTGTTATTCCAAGTTTTTTCGCTTCTTCCTTAACAATACCAACAAATTCTTTTTGTTCTACTAAGTAGCTTAATAAAAGCGGTTCCCCAGCATTCATAGATAAACATCTGGTTAATAAAAATCTAGCATACTTTCTTTTTTTATCATCCATCACTAAAACCTCCTTATAAATTAAAAAACAGCAAATCATCCCATAGGGACGAATAGCTGTTTATATCCGTGGTACCACCCAGTTTACTATTAACAAATAATAGTCACTTTAAGATATTTTAACGGGTTATCTTCCGTCTTAGCCTACTTTATAAATTTCGGTAAGAAGCTCCAAGGTGTTCTTTCTTTAAATTATCTTGCTGATATTCCACCATCATCAGCTCTCTTTTAAGAATCATTTAAATACTTTTCCTTTTCAAAGCAATAAATATTAATTATATTTAAATTATATCATATTTTTCTTATTTTATAACAAAAATTATTAATTTGATTATTTTTTTGACAATTTAACGTATTCTTCAAAACTTTCAACAGGTTTACCTGCTTTTTCTGAAGTATATTTTTCCAAATCCTTAAAAAATTCCGGAAAATTTTCATTATCTTTAAATCTTTTATATAACTTATTTTCCCTATCTATAAGTTCTTTAAAATATGGATTTTTCAAAAGTTCAAATCTTATAACAGAAAAAATCATTTCTAAGTTATATCTATATATTTCTTTAGTATCTTTGCTTGAATAAATAAATCTGGTTGTATCAATTACCTTTACAGAATCATCCGTATATTTCATGTTAAAGTTTTTAATATCATCTGATAATATATGATCATCACTTATTATTTTTATATCTCTTTTCAAAATAAGCATAGCGTATAATAAATTAATATATGAAACATTTATTATGTCAGAATCTAATTACTTACCTTCAGCATAATTTGCGATACCACCCCAAATAAAATCATTATTAGCATATAAATCAAGGAAAAAGCAAAATGAATCTTGTTTTAATTTTGATCCTATTAAAAGATCATTTTCTTCAGACTTATCATGTGGCTGATTAAATGCTTTGGCAACGTGTTTACCATCTTCTAAAAGACCAACGGCAGATTCCTCTCCACCACCTAATGGTTTCTTAAATAATTTTAAAATATCATCTCTTGAACTTGCATAAATCATATTTACCCCTCATAAATGCCAATTACTATAACAAATTTTAATAAAAAAAGCAAGTGATATGATAATCACAAGCATCCGGCAATTACATAAAAGAAAAAAGTAGCTTTCGCTACTTTAAATTCTTAATGGCGCTTCAAGTAGGACTCGAACCTACGACCTGCCGGTTAACAGCCGGATGCTCTACCAACTGAGCTATTGAAGCATAACTCTTTTTGAGGTACAAACAAATTATATATTAATTAAATATCTTTGTCAACAACTTTTTTAAATATTTTTTCTTTACTTAATTATATTATACGGTTTAATATATATTACCAAAAATATAACAACATATAACAGATGAAACTAATCCTAAACTTTAGTTTCATCTGTTTTTATATTGTAACAACTAGGTCCTTTAACTACGTTACCATCAACATCAAACCTAGAGCCATGACAAGGGCAATCCCAAGTTTTATCAACTTCATTAAAAGTTAAGAAACATTTTAAATGTGGACATATATTAGAAACAATATGTTTATTACCTTCTTTATCAAAATATATTCCTACTCTTTTACCGTCTATTTTAGTTACGCAGGCCTTGTTTTTATACCAAGAAGGATTCTTTTTAATTAAGTTAAAGGTGTATGCCTTAGTGTTAGACATAGCCGTATTAACTATAAAGTTTTTTAGTTTTATGATATTCATACTCCTTGTAGGATCGAATACTTTTTCATATTTATTCTTTTTATTACTTACCAAATCATATATTATTTTGCCTGCAACAGTTCCGTTGGTCATTCCCCAAGTATTATAACCAGTTGCAATAAATACGTTTTTATCATCTTCTGATATTCTTCCTACAAGTGGCATAAAATCATTTGTCATAACATCCATGTTAGTCCATTTATAATTAGGTGTTTTACCAGTTATATTTTTTGCGGCATTCGCGCATTCATCATAATTCTTTTTATAGTTTAAATTATCACATATCTTTGA
>CAPZYV010000139.1 GCA_948750805.1 uncultured Bacilli bacterium
TCTTATTATAACTATTTAAATAACAAAATTTATAATCCTACATTTTAACTTTTTTTATTAAAAATCCCCAAAACTCTTTACACTAACCCTTTATCTATGTTTTTTCTTAGAATAAGCATATATCTTTTTCCATTTATGCTCTATTACATAGTTCGGATTTGCATCCATGATTAACTCACTTAATACCTTAAAGTCATCTAATAAATGATAATAACAAATGGATAAGTCTGGTTCAAATTCTTTTAAAACTTCTTTCGCGCCTGCAAGCATAAGACGCTCTCCACCTTCAATATCAGCTTTTATAAAATCAATAGTTGGAATATCATTATCGCAAACAAATTGATCAATAGTTGTTGTAGGAATTAGTATTTTTTGTTCTTCGTGGTGTAATAAATTTGTTTTTGTTTTAGAAATTCCATTACATCTACAATCTTTTATGTCTATAGTAAATTCTTGCGTACCGTTGCTATCAGAAACAGCTAAATCACTAATCGTTATATTAGGATTTAATTCAGCTGTCTTTGATAAATAATTATCTATTGTTTTTTTAGTTGGTTCAAATGCATAAACGTTACATCCTTTACTGCTTGCAAAGGCCGAAAACACCCCAAAATTAGCTCCTAAATCAAATACAATATCGTGTTTTTTTAAATCAACATTTTTATATTCATATGGTCCTTCATTAAATGGTAAGTTAACAATATTAGGATATCCTAATAAATATGGAAAAACTAAATCCATAAGCTCAGTTCTATATATTTTGCGATCTTCTAAATTAGGAACTGGTAGTTTGAACTTTTCTCCAGTTAAAAGTTCAAAATTATAGTAATTAATATCTTCTTTAACATATTCTGAATCAAGGAAATTATAAAATTTATCAAATTTTTTTACATCTGCCCTGATAACTCCAAATAAATATCTTAATAATAAATTTTTATGCATATCACATAAATACATATAATAATCCAATGTATCATCATTAAGATTATTTCCTTTCAATGCACATTTAAATAAATCACCTTTTGGCATACGTCTAATAAATTGCCATTTTATAAAATTAAGAATTACTTTTTTATCCATATTTACCTCAACCTTTCTAAATATCTTTAGATGAATATACTCATCATTATTTATTTGACCTTAAAAAGTTCATGAAAACATTTAATTAAATAAATGTTTTTATTATAATTCATTTAATTTTAATTTTCAATGATTATATTGTATTATTTTCTTATAACTATAATATTTTAAAACATTTCTATAACTTATATTATTATAAATATTGTATATAACACTAATTTTGTGTATAATTTAATTAGTGAGAGCACCTAACTTAAGGTTAGTAGCTTTCCTTAATACTCATTAAGGAAAAAGCGGCTTACCCCACGAAATGGGTAAGTACGCTTTTTCTTTTATATTTTAAAAATTAGCAACGCTATTAGTAAAATTAAAAGGATAATTATTACTTTAAAAAACTTAGTTTCTTTTTTCATACCGCCAAACAGTTTCTATTTTTCATAAAAAGATGGAAAGCCCTGCCTAGGTCCTCTCATACTTATAGTTCGCCATAACTTTGCCCTCCAAAAATAAAAAAAATTAGAATTTTCTAATCTTTTTTTGCTATTTCCGCTATTTTTAAAGCATCCTCAAAAGTTTTACATGCACATATGAATAAATTTTTATGACAAAAAGTAATTGTATCAATACCACTTATTTGCCTTAATTCATCATTTTCTTTTCCGGCCCACTCTTCTGGGAATGGCTTTTTAACATCAAAACTACCTGATATTACTGGTGTTGCAACAACGTTGTAACCTCCTCTTTTAGAAGGAAATATTGCATATAAAATTTCACTTGCTTTAGGATTACTTGATGATAAAACAATATCTTTCCATGGCATGTAATTATCTAAAATTAAAATGCCATTATTACTTTCTTCTATTTTTTCTTCAATTATTTTTTTAGCAGCTTCCTTAGACACCATCTTATTTATCATGTTATTAAAAATCGTATTTGCAAATGATACAGCGTTTAAAAAGTTAATAGTTTCACTTGATAAATCATTCCAAACAGGATTAAAACTTCCTATTAAATTAGGTATGTTTTGTAATTTTATTTCTGGTTCATTTTTTAAAGTTTGACCATTATCATCTCTATCTATATCCATTATTAAATTTTTATCGATACTTTGCACAAAGTTTTCGGTATCT
>CAPZYV010000140.1 GCA_948750805.1 uncultured Bacilli bacterium
GAGTATTTATTATATTACTAAAATTATTTATTTCTTGGTATTCTATTTTTTGATATTCGCTCAAGTATTTTTCTTGATAGGTTTTATTTTCTAACATAACTTCAATAGTTCTAGAATAGTCTAAATCATTTAATATATCAGATATATTTAGCTCTTTTATTGCTTTACGAGCTTTTTCATTATATTTATAAGTTTGTACTTTGTTTGTATTTTGTTTTTTATATATAAATAGACTACTTAAAATAAGTACCATTATTAGTATTATTGTACTTGATATTATAATAGTTTTAATAATTATATTTTTTTCCATTATAATCCTCCATTATATTTATATTATAACAAATTTTATTTATTAATCATTTAAAATATATAACATATAATTAATTTGACATAAAGTTTGTCTAAAATAAAATATTTATGTTATAATATTTTTGGTGATATATATGAGTAAAAAAATAATATTAACTGGTGATAGACCAACCGGGAAGTTACATTTAGGTCATTATGTAGGAAGTTTAAAAAATAGAGTTGAGTTACAAAATAATGGAGATTATGAAGTTTTTGTATTTGCGGCAGATTTACAAGCTTTAACTGATAATGCAAGAAATCCAGAAAAAATTCGTAATAGTTTAAAAGAAGTAGCAATAGATTATTTATCAGTAGGATTAGACCCTAAGAAAACTACGATATTTGTGCAATCTCAAGTACCAGAACTTGCTGAACTTACAATTTATTATTTAAATTTAGTAACTATTGCAAGACTTAAGAGAAATCCTACTATTAAAACTGAAATTATAGAAAGAGGATTTGGGGATGCAATTCCTATAGGTTTCTTAACTTATCCTATAAGTCAAGCAGCAGATATAACAGCTTTTAATGCTGATTTAGTACCAGTTGGCGAAGACCAAATGCCTTTAATTGAACAATGTAGGGAAATTGTTAATACTTTTAATAGTATATATGGTGAAGTTTTAAAAATGCCAGAAGCGATGATTCCTGAGGATGTTTGTAAGAGACTTCCAGGTATTGATGGAAAAGCTAAAATGAGTAAATCTTTGGGTAATTGTATTTATTTATCAGATGATAGTGAAACTGTTAAAAAGAAAGTTATGAGTATGTTTACTGACCCTAATCATCTTAAAGTAGAAGACCCAGGAAATGTTAATGATAATCCAGTATTTACATATTTAGATGCTTTTGCAACAGATGAACATTTTACTAAATATTTAAGTGAATATAAAAATTTAGATGAGTTAAAAGAACATTATCGTCGTGGAGGATTAGGCGATGTAAAGGTGAAAAAATTCTTATACGATGTTATTGAAGATACTTTAGCACCAATTCGAGAGAAAAGAGCTTATTATGAAAATCATCTTGATGAAGTTTATAAAATGCTAGAGGATGGCAGTAAAAAAGCTCGTAAAGTAGCAAGTGAAACTTTAAATAAAGTTAGAGAAGCAATCGGTATAAATTATTTTAATTAAAAAGAGTGTATTATTTTACACTTTTTTCAATTTCAGAAGCTTTTTTATTTATTAAGTTAATAAATATAATAATAGTTGTGATAGCATATAATAGTTCAAAAGCTAGATTCCATATTATATAAGTATTATCATTAATAAATAAATTATTAAAAAGGTTGCTAATCATATCTCTAACATATATAAAAGGTATTTTTAATATAATTAAGAGAAATATTAAGTATAAAAAGAATTTTACTATGTTTAGAATTCTATTTTGGTCTTTACTTTGTAATTCTTTAATAATAGTTTCAACTGAACTAAATAATTTTACTTTAGAATTTACTTTTATATTTAAGTCTTTACTAGTATATATTTTATTGGCTTCAATAATAGGGTCTAGATTATTATAATCAGTTAAATTTTCATATTTTGAAAGTTCAAAGTTTCTTATGTCTTTAGGTAAATATTTTAAATTTTTAGATAATGATTTTAAAAACTTTTCTTTATTCATTAGATGATTTCTCCTTCTATATTACCAATAATAAAAGTAGTAGAGCTTTTTAATGTTAAATTAGTAGTTATGATAATATCACTATTATTATAGCTTTTATTTTCTTTATTATATTTATTTACTGTTATAATGTTATTTGTTTTAGTAATATTTGATTTTATGTATAGACTATTAGTTGTG
>CAPZYV010000141.1 GCA_948750805.1 uncultured Bacilli bacterium
AAACACTAGAAATGGAAATAAAAGGGAAAGTTAAAGCCATGGCCATTAATAAAATACTAGCCCTTGCATCATTTAATAGCTTAGTTGCAATAAAATCTTTCGTAAAATAAATAAAAGTTATGACTAAAATATTTAAAATAATTGCAATTAAACTAGCACTCGATAGTATTTTAATACTCTTAGTTTTATTTTCACTAACCATTTTTGAAATAACTACTGGCAAAGAAAAAGTAGCAATAGTAAGTAATAAAGAATAGGTTGGCATTACAAGAGAGTATAAACTGATAGCGTCTTCACCAACCATTCTTGTATATATAATTCTTATAATAAAACCTAATATTTTGGTAATAAAGCCACCTAACATTAAAATAAATGTAGCAGTAAGAAATTTATTGTTTTTCAGGTTGTTCACCTCTTTTAAATTATAATAAAATACGATATAATTAAATATATGAAGTAAATAGATGTTTTAGTAGGTGATATTTATGAACGGTGAAATAAAATTTAAAAGTCTGAAAGAATTATATAATAGAATTTTGCCTGCTCTTCGAAGCAAAACTAAAGAACTTAATAAAAAAGGTTTTAAATATATCCATGAAGAAGATATTTGGAATTTTCTTAAAACTTATAGATGGACAGTCGCAAGAAATTTAGATTTAGGTTCGATGGTTAATGACGTTTTTAATTTAAATGAAGAAGAATTAGATAAATTTGTAAGAGAACAAATAAAAAATTATCACAGAGAAATAAATCAAGAGGAGATATAATGAATAAAGCTAAAGAATTAATAACTTTTGAAGAATTATTTGGTAATATAAAAGAAAACATAACTGATTCTAAAGAGTTAGAACAAATAAAAAAAGCTTATAATTTTGCTTTAAATGTTCATCAAAATAAAAAAAGATTAAATGGGGATGATTTTATATCTCATCCTTTAATAGTCGCTGATATAGTAAATAACTTAAATGTTGATGCAACTACTATTATTGCTGCTTTAATTCATGAAGTTATGAATGATGGAGTACCTAAAGAAACTATTTTAAAAGAATTTGGTAATGAAGTTGCTATTATCGTGGAAGCTCTAACTAAAATGAATAAGTTAGAATTAACTGATAATTTAGAATCTAGTGCGATATATCTCCGAAAAGTTTTAGTAGGGCTTTCAACTGATGTTAGAGTATTATTTATTAAACTTGCGGACCGTCTTCATAATATGCGTACGAATTATGCAATAAAAGAAGAAAATAGGAAACAAAAAGCTTATGAAACAGAAGCGGTTTTAATTCCTATCGCTCATCGCTTAGGTATTAATTCCATTAAAAGTGAACTAGAAAATTTATGTTTATATTATACTAAAAAAGATGTCTATAATGATATTGAAGCAAGACTTCATGAAACAGAAAGAGAATTAACTGATTCTCTTAATACGATGAAAAATAGTATTACTAATATTTTAACGGAACAAGGATTAAAATTTAAAATTAAAGGTCGAGTAAAAAGTGTCTATAGTATATATAAAAAATTAAATAATGGCAAAGAATGGAAAGATATATATGATATATTAGCTCTTAGAGTTATATTAGAAGATGTTAGTGATTGCTATATGGCAATGGGGTTAGTTCATGCTAAATATAAACCTATTCCGAAACGTTTTAAAGATTATATAGCTGTCCCTAAAGCTAACATGTATCAAAGTTTGCATACAACTGTTATTGACGATGATAATAGGTATTACGAAATCCAATTTAGAACTTACGAAATGGATGAATTTGCCGAAAAAGGTATGGCATCTCATTGGTCTTATAAAGAAAAAGGAAGCAAAAAAGTCCAAAATATTATGGAACAAAAACTAGAACTTTTTCGTAATTTAATTGAAACAAATTCTGATTTATCTGATAATGAATTTTCAGAAGAAGCTAAAAATGATTTTTTAGCAGAAGTTATATATGTTTTTACACCTAAAGGAGATGCTGTAGAATTACCAAGAGGTGCTACACCCGTAGATTTTGCTTATCG
>CAPZYV010000142.1 GCA_948750805.1 uncultured Bacilli bacterium
TTGCATCAAGTTATTCTAACACTTTATTTTTATTAATATTAATTATTTCTATTGCTTTAATTATTTTCTATAATAAAAATAAAGATTTAAAAACCGCTAAACCATATAATATTATAAGTATGTTTTTTGCTTTATTTTTAGTATTTGGATTTAGTTATAGTATAACTGGAGATTCTAGACTTGTAACAAGTAATTTAACATTAGGAGTTGTATCTATCATTAAATTTTATACCTATTATTATTTTTTAAAAAGAGTAATAAACTTATTTATTCAAAAACTAAAAAAAATAAATTTAAACAAAATAAAATTACCTAAATTAATAAATAAATTTGAAAACTTTTATGAAACTCATCCATATAAAGTAACCATATTAATTATATTAATTTGTTGGTTGCCATATATTATTAGTTTTTATCCAGCTATATTATCTCCTGACCCATCTAATCAAATAAAACAATATTATGGTCTAGAAACTCATTATATAAATGGTGTTAACTTAATAGATGAAAATGTTGTTATTACCAATCATCATCCTGTATTTCATACTTTTATTTTAGGGGGATTTACAAAAATAGGTGATATGTTAGGAAGTGTTAATTTAGGCTTATTCTTCTTTACTATTTTTCAAATGTTTATCGTAATAAGTGCTATAATATATACTTTAATATATTTAAAAAAACTTAAAGTACCATTTATAATTAGATTTATAATTTTAATTATATTTGCTTTATTTCCAGTATTTCCGTTATATGCATTAAGCCCTGTTAAAGATACATTGTTTGGTGCCCTTCTAATTTTCTATATTATAGAATTTCATAAATTAATTACTACTAAAAAATATAGTTTTAAAGATTATTTAGGATTAAGTTTATTAATTCTAATTATGATGTTAGTTCGAAATAATGGCATATATATAGTCTTATTAAGCTTCATCACATTAGTCATAATGCTTAAAGATAAAAGATTATCATTACTAATAGTTTTATTATCAAGTTTAGTAGTTTATGAAGCTCATAATAAAATTTTATTACCAGTTATGCATATTACTCCTGGAAGTATTAGAGAAATGTTATCTGTACCATTTCAACAAACAGCTAGATACTCTAAATATTATGGAGATGAACTAAATGAAGAAGAAATAAATATAATAGATAAAATATTAAGGTATGAAGATTTAGCTGAAAGATATAAACCAAATATTGCTGACCCTGTTAAATATGAATTTAATCCTGATACTACAACTAGTGATTTAATAGAATATTTTAAAGTATGGGGAAATGGCTTAATTAAACACCCTGGAGTTTATATAGATGCTACAATAAATACAACTTATGGTTATTTCTATCCTAATACTTCTAATTGGTATGTTTACCATGATTATGATAAAAGACTAATTAAAAGTGGGATTAATTATCACTATAATAATCTTGAAACTACTAGGGACATTTTAACAACTTATGCTGTTTCATTTCCTTATATCCCTATTCTTGGTTCTTTAGTTAATATTGGTTTTGTTGTTTGGACATATATATTTTTATTAGCATATTTAATTACAGAAAAGAAAAAAAGACTAATTCCTTTATTATTACCAGCTTTTATTTTATTGCTTACTTGCATAGTTGGACCAGTAAATACCTATTTTAGATATATGTTTCCAATTGTTATAAGTTTACCCTTAATTATTGGGTTATTAATAGGAGAAAATAAAGCTAGAACCAGAAGAACTAAGAAAATAAAATCATAAAGGGCTTCGGCTCTTTTTTAAATTGCAAAAAATTGTCAAACGATTTAAGTTGTTAAATAGATAAATATTTAGTAATATTAAAGTACTCACTCGTATTCATGTCGAGAATATGTCAAAAGTATAATAAGTGCTGCCTTAAATATCCCTCTAGAAATAGTAAAAGATAATTTAATATTAGAAACTAATAGAATAAATTATAATAATTCAAAAAGTGTTAGAATTAAGAATATGAGATATGTATGT
>CAPZYV010000143.1 GCA_948750805.1 uncultured Bacilli bacterium
AACACCTACAAATAAGAATAGACTTTGTTGTTTAATATACTTAAATGCATCATGAAATTTAAACTCGGCCCAAATAGAACTAGCTGAATAAATCATAATAACTCCAAAAATACTAATTAAAATAACTGCTATAAATAATGGATAATCAAATTTCTTTTTCATAGATTCACCCTATTAAATCTTACTCTAAAAGAAAAAAATGTAGAACTCTACACTTTTATTAAATATTATTTATTTTAAATTAGTTATAAAATTAACTAATTTAAGTAATGATTTATGACTTAAAATCAATCTTTTTAAAGTTGTTTCTTTTTTTAAATATGAACATTTATGCCAATCACTATCCACTGAATTTAAATATTTATAAGTAGTATTTATAAACCTTTTTCTTAAGTTTCTATTATCTATATACCGACTGTTTTTTAAATAAGAACTTAATATTTTAACTAAAATATTAGTTTTATATTGATAATTATATTTCGTAACTTTTTCATCAATTATTTCACAAATTTTAAAAATATCAAAAATTCTTTCATCTCTCGTAATTGTTTCCCCTGATTTTTGCATTACATAATGAAATAAATATTCATTAGTAAAGCCAACTTTTTTCGAAGCACATATACTTTCAATAACAAAAGGAGCATCTTCATATTTGATTCCTTCAACAAAACGATTATTATCATTTAAAAATAATTTTTTATGATATATTTTATTCCATGGAGCATAATTAATATCGGTTAAAATATTAGGATTACTAATAATATTAGTGTTATCAATTGAATCTGGAAATGATATTTTTAATTCAGTACTAGGCGTATTTAAGTAATAATTACACACAACTAAATCATAATTATTAGATATAGCTTTATTAACTAAAACTTCTACGGCATTTAATTCCATATAATCATCACTATCAATAAACATAATGTAATCCCCTGTAGATTTTAAAATACCTAAATTTCGCGTATTACCGATGCCAGTATTTTCTTTTTTAATATAATTAATACGTTTATCTTTATAACTTTTAATTATTTTATCTGTACTATCAGTTGAGCCATCATTAAGAAGGATGATTTCAATATTTTTATATGTTTGATTAATTAAAGAATCAATACATCTTCTTATATATTCTTCGGCATTATATATTGGAACAATGATACTTACTTTTTTCATAATAACCACTTTCTAAATGTGTTTTATATCTACGATATAACCTTTTTTAATTTCAATACTTTTTTATTAGTTATATTTTATTTTGAATTGTTTTATATTTATCTTTCTTTAGCTTAATTATATGACATATTTAATTTACAAGCAAGAAAAAAATGGATAAAAATCCATTTATAGCCATACCCCATAAGTAATTGCAGCCATTGCAAGAATAAGTCCCGCTACCCAAAAGTATCTTACAATATCTTGTTCATGCATTCCTATTACTTCAAAATGATGGTGAAGTGGAGCTCTTTTAAATACTTTTTTATTAAATTTACGAATTGCAATAATTTGAATTAAACTACTTAAAGTTTCAACAACAAATACGCCTCCAATTAAAGCTAAAGATAATTCATGTCTAGTTAATATAGCAATAGTAGCAAGTGCTGCTCCCAAAGATAAAGAACCTAAATCTCCCATAAATACTTTTGCTGGATGAGAATTAAATACTAAAAATCCTAATAATGAACCTGCTAAAATAAAGGAAAATATTGCTATTTCTTGATATCCTACTAACCATCCAGTATTCCAAGCTATAATACCAAAAGCAAAGAATGCAATCGCACTTAAACCTCCTGCTAAGCCATCTAAACCATCTGTTATATTAACTGCATTACTAGTTCCTACTAGTAAGAATAAAATAAATAATCCAAATGTCCAACCTAAAGGAATATTAATTCCTAAACTAGTAAT
>CAPZYV010000144.1 GCA_948750805.1 uncultured Bacilli bacterium
TATTTTGAACTGCTAAGTCAGTTCTAATTTTATATTCAAAATTCTTCATAATATCACTATTACTAGTATAACCAAAAAAATTTAATCAAACAAAAAAGAGAATATAACTCTCTTATAAATTATTTAATATTTCTTCAAGCTCAGCTTTACTTCTAAAGCCAATTTCTTTTCTCTCTAATTTCCCATTTTTAAAGAAGCAAATTGTAGGAATACTCATAACCCCATATTCTTGAGCTAATTCATTATGACTATCAGTATTAACTTTTAATATATCAGCATCTAGTTCTTCTAATACTTTGCCAAGCATTTTACATGGTCCACACCAATCAGCATAAAAATCAACTATCCAAGTTCCTTCTTTTATAACATCATTTAAATTCTCATTTTCTAAATATTTTATCATTTTGCACTCTCCTTATATTTATTAAGTACTGTATTAGCACCTTTAAATTCTATTTTTTTATTTTTAATTAATTTATCAGTAACTTCTGGAGTTACAACTTCATATTTTAGCATAATATCTAAAATCTCTGCATTATATTCATCTTTATTATTATTATTTTTATATTTTTCTTTTAAGTCATTAATATCTAATATCGCTTTATAAGTATCATTTACCATGGTACCAACAATTGGCGTTTTATTTAGTATACTTCTAGCAAGAGAACTTTCACTTACAAATTCACTAGTTAAATTAAATTGTAATAATACAAATAAAACGATAAAACTAAACACTATAGCTTCTAAGAAGCCTAAAACTGCCCCAATGATTTTAGATGGTATACCTAAGATAATCGTAGCATTAAGCAACATTTGGATAATACCCGATATTTTAAGTAATAGTGATAATACACTCGTTAAAACTACAAATACTAATATATATGCAATAGCTTCATATAATAGAATATTTAGAGCTACTAAACCAGTCCAACTACCACTAAAATTTACAAATGGTACAAAATTAAACATAACATCTGCTACAGGATTTTTTAAGTAATAAGCAATTACTACTACTGCTATGGTCCCAATTAAAGCAACTAAACTTTTTATAGCTCCTTTCTTAAAGCCTAAAACTGCCCCTGCTAATAAAAATAATATTAAAATTGAATCTAATATTGTCATTATATCACGCTCCTAATATAATTATATACTAATATTTTTGAAAAATAAAGTAATATATGGTATTATATTTTATAGAGGTGTAAATATGACAATAGTATTTAAAGTAAGTGATAATATAAAACCACAAATGATAGAATTTTATAAAGATAAAAGTGTACTGGTAGCTCCTCAATATACTGTATTTCAAGCTAAAGATTTTGATTGCGTAACTACTCTTTATGAATCAGGAAAAGTTATGTTCCAAGGAATAGGTGCGGATATTGAAGCTAGTTATTGGATTGAAGAAGAACGAATTAAAAATAATAGAATTATTGATATTACAGGCAAAGAAAAAAAAGAAAAGAAAGAAGACAAAAAAATATTTATTAATACTAGTTCAATCGGTTCTGATGAAGTCGGCACAGGAGATTATTTTGGGCCAATTGTTGTAACTGCTACTTATGTTTCTAAAGAAAATATTGCCTTTTTAACAGAATTAGGTGTTAGAGACTCTAAAAAAATAACAGATGATAAAATTAAAAAAATAGCACCAGAAATAATTAAGAGAATTCCCTATTCAACTTTTATTTTAAATAATACTTCATATAATCAAAACTGGAGTGAAGATTTAAATATGAATAAAATAAAAGCTATATTACATAATAAAGTTTTAGTTAATATGAAAAATAAAGGTTTTGATTACGATAAAATTGTTGTAGACCAATTTGTCTATCCTT